>JBGAIK010000046.1:0-24523 GCA_044225615.1 Acetobacteraceae bacterium
GCTCGCCGTCGGCCCGCGCCAGGTGGCGCGCTGCCTGCTCCACGCCCCGGCCCCGGCCCATGACGCGGCCGGGCTGGGCACGCTGCTGATGACCGCAAGCCCGAAGGAAACGCCATGAAGATCACCGCGCTGCGCACCGTCGTCGTCGCCGCCCCGCCGCACCGCAACTGGGTGTTCGTGAAGGTCGAGACCGACCAGCCCGGCCTCTACGGCTGGGGCGAGGGCACGCTGGAATGGAAGACCCGCGGCGTCGTCGGCACGGTCGAGGACATGGCGCCGATCGTCGTCGGCCAGGACCCGCGCGACATCACCCGCATCGTCGAGCTGCTGATGAAGACCGCGTTCTGGCCGCTCGGCGTCATCGGCCTCACCGCCGTCTCGGCCATCGAGCAGGCGCTGTGGGACATCAAGGGCAAGGACCTCGGCCAGCCGGTCTGGGCGCTGCTCGGCGGCAAGGTGCGCGACCGGGTGCGCGTCTACACCCATATCGGCGCGGGCAAGGTCAAGATCCGCCGCCACAGCCGCGACATCCCGAGCTACAGCGAGTCCACGGCGGAATTGCGCGAGGCCGGCTACACCGCGGTGAAGACCGGGCCGGTGCCCTACACCCATTATGATTTCGACATGGCCGAGGTGCGCCACACCGCGAAGCTGCTGGAATCGCTGCGCATGGCCGCCGGCGACAACATGGACATCCTGCTCGATTTCCACGGCCGCCCGAGCTCGCCGCGCGCGGCACTCGCCTTCATCGCCGCCTGTGCGCCCGCCAACCCGATGTTCGTTGAGGAGCCGATCCAGCCCGGCGACCATCTGGCGATGAAGCAGATCGCCGACCAGGCCGGCTGCCCGATCGCCACCGGCGAGCGCCTGCTGACCCACCGCGAATACGAGGAGCTGTGCGGCCTGCGCGCGGTGACCTACGTGCAGCCCGATCTGTGCCATTGCGGCGGCTTCACCGTCGGCCGGCAGATCGCCGCCACGGCGGCCACCTTCGGCATCGGCGTCTGCCCGCACAACCCGATGGGGCCGATCGCCGGCGTGGTCGGCCTGCATTTCGGTGCGGCGGTGCCGAATTTCGTCATCCTCGAGGAGATCACCGGCGGCGTGCCGTGGTTCGACGAGGTGGTTCAGACGCCGATCAGGCGGGTGGACGGCTACTGGCAGCTCCCCACCGCGCCGGGCCTCGGCGTGGAGGTGAACGAGAAGGCGGCGGCCGCGCACCCGTTCCAGCAGGAGGAGATCGCCTCGCTGAACGCGGTCATCGCCCGCGACGGCACCATCGCCAACTGGTAGCGCGCCATGGCCACCGTCCTGATCACCGGCGCCACCGGCAATATCGGCCGCAAGCTGCGCGCCCATCTGGCCGGCACGCACGATCTGCGGCTGCTGTGCCTGAACCCGCAGGCCGACCCGGCGGTGCGCACGGCGAACCTGGAAGTCTACGACGAATCCTGGGCCGCCGAATTCGCCGGCGTGGACACGGTGCTGCACGTCGCCGCCGACCCCAGCCCCCGCGCCGGCTGGGGCCGCATCCAGGCGCGCAATCTGGACCTGCTGTTCAACGTGCTGGCGGCGGCGCAACTGCACGGCGTGCGCCGCGTGGTCTTCGCCAGCTCCAATTTCGTGGTGGCCGGGCACCGGTTTTCCGATGCGCCCCTGACCGCGGACATCGAGCCGGCGCCGATCAACCCCTATGGCGCCTCCAAGCTGGTCGGCGAGCGGATCGGCAAGATGTTCGCCGAACGCTACGGCCTGTCCTTCATCGCCTTCCGCATCGGCGTCTGCCAGCGCAACCACGACAACCGCCACGGGCCATGGATCCCGTTCGGCCATTGGGGCCAGGCGATGTGGGTCAGCGACCGCGACCTGTGCCGCGCCTTTGCCTGCGCCATCGACGACACCAAAGTCCGGTTCGGCGTCTACAACCTGGTCTCCGGCAATCCCGGCATGCGCTGGGAGATTGCGAGCCTGGAGCGGGACCTCGGCTTCGTCCCGCTGGACGGCGTGCCGATGGCGGTGCCGCCGGTGCAGCGGCTGAAGGCGGGGATGGCATGGATGCGCGACGTCGGACTGCCCTGGCTCGGCAACCGGCTGGCCGGGGCGCGGTGGTAGGCCGGCCGCGCCCGGCGGCCGCTATGGCTGCCTGCTCAGCCGGATCACGCTCCACGAGGCCGGCGGCAGCGTGGCGGTGATGCGCTCGCCGGCCACGGCCACCCCGCCGAGCGGGCGCGGCACGATCCGGTCCGGCGCCTGCTTCGTGTTCACCGCGAACAGGTCGGCGTCATGCAGCGTGGTCGCCCAGTCCGGCGCCAGCCGGTCGAAGCCGCGCGCCGACACCTCCAGGCGCATCTCCTGCTGCAGGTCGCGGTTCAGCGCGAACAGCGTGACGCCGCCGCCGGCCCCCGCCACCGCGGCGAGCTTCAGATAGGGCACGCCCGGCACCGGCGTCCGCACCTCGTCATCCATCCCGGCGGGGTCGAAATAGGTCGTGTCGTAGGTGTCGCCGATCACGCGGCTGCGCAGCACCTCGCCATGGCCATGGTTGGTGAAGTCGGCGAAGGGCCAGAAGATGGTCTGCCGCCACGCCGGGCCGCCGGTCTCGGTCATGATCGGGGCGATGGCGTTCACCAGCTGGGCGATGCAGGCGCAGCGGACCCGGTCGGCATGGTTCAGCAGCGAGATCGCGCCGCCGCCGAAGGCCAGCGCATCCTGCATGTTGTAGACCTCCTCCAGGATCGGCGGCGCCACCGGCCAGCCCGGCTTGATCCGCGCCTCGCGCGGGCGGCGGGTGCGGTACCAGACGTTCCATTCGTCGAAGCTCAGCATGATGCGCTTCTTCGACCGCCGCCGCGCCGCCACCGCGTCGGCGATGGCCACCACCTCCTCGATGAAGCTGTCCATCACGTCGGCGCTGGCCAGGAAGGCCGGCGTGTCGTCGGCGTAGTTGTTCAGGTAGGTGTGCAGGCTGATCCATTCGACATGGTCGAACGTGTGCTCCAGCACCCGATCCTCCCACATGCCGAAGGTGGCCATCTTGCGGCCGGAGGAGCCGCAGGCGGCGAGCTCGATGCGGCCATCGACCCATTTCATGATCTTGGCGGCTTCCTGCGCCACCCGCCCGTACTCGTCGGCGGTGCGGGCGCAGGTCTGCCAGGGGCCGTCCATCTCGTTGCCGAGGCACCAGAACTTCACGTCGTGCGGCTGCTCCCAGCCATGGGCGCGGCGCAGGTCGGAATAATGGGTGCCGCCGGGATGGTTGCAGTATTCCACCAGATAGCCGGCATCCTGCGGCCCGCGGGTGCCGAGGTTCACCGCCAGCATCGGCTCGATCTTGGCCTGCCGGCACCAGTCGATGAACTCGTTGGTGCCGAACGTGTTGGGCTCGGTGGAGAACCAGGCATAGTCGAGCCGCGCCGGCCGCTGCTCGACCGGCCCCACCCCATCCTCCCAGTTGTAGCCGGAGACGAAATTGCCGCCGGGATAGCGCAGGATGGTCGGCCCGATCTCGTGGACCAAAGCCATCACGTCCTGCCGGAAGCCGCGGGCGTCGGCGGTGGGATGCCCGGGCTCATACAACCCACCATAGATGCACCGCCCCAGATGCTCGATGAAGGCGCCGAACAGGCGCGGGTCGGTCTGGCCGATGGTGAAGTCGCGGTCGAGCAGGACGGTGCTGGTGCGCATGCGAATGGATTCCGTCGAAAACAGGGAGCGGCGTCGCGCTCGGCAGTCAGTTGAGAAGAGAAGTTGAACAAAGAGGCAGTGAGACAGCGAGAAGGGAAAGCTGTTGGTCAAACCTTCCTTCTCGCTGCCTCGCTGTCTCTTTGTTCATCTTGCTTTCTTCAGGTACGAGACGATTGCGTTAACGCCCCCGCAGCAGCGCCCCACTGCGCTCCTGGGCCGCGTCCGCCGCCTGCTCGGCGGTCTTGCCGGTGTTGATCATGTTGGCGATCTCCTCGCCGATCATGTTCTGGAAGCCGAACTGGCGCTTCACCTCGTGCGGCAGCGCTTTGCCGAAGCTCGGGATATCCACCACATACTGGCGCAGCGGCAGCTTCGCGTAGTCGGCCATCAGGCTCTGGCGCGCCGGCAGGTGGCCGCCGCCGCGGGCCCAGTCGAAATTGTGGTCCCAGAGGAATTTCAGGAACACCAGCGCCGCCTTGCGGGTCTGCGCGTTGGTGCCGCCCTTGGGCATCACCCAGGTGTGGTTGTCGGTCCAGACCGACTGGGTGCTGAACAGGTTCGGGAACACGCGCGTGGTGTAGCCTTCCGACAGCGGCGAGCCGGGCTTGGCCTGGGCGGCCAGGAAGTCGTCGATGCGCCAGGTGCCGGTGAGGTAGATGGCGCCGCCGCCGTTGAGGAAGGCGCCGATCGCACCGCCGCCATCCAGGCCCTTGGTCATCAGCTCGTTCTTCACCAGCGCCTCGTAGGCGCGGAAGGCGGCCATCGAGGCGGGCGACTTGAAATCGACCTTCTCGCCATCCGCGGTGAAGATGCTGCCGTTCTGGTCGTAGAGCCACGAATAGTAGCCGCGGGCGGAGTTGGCGAAGTCGCCCGGCCCGCCGGTGGCGATGATGATGTACGGCTTGCCGGTCTTCTCCTTGATGATCTTGCCCTGGGCGATCATCTCGTCGACCGTCTTGGGCACGATCGGCTGGCCCTGCGCGTCCACCAGCCCGGCCTTCTTGAACAGGCCGACATTGAAATGCCACAGCCAGGAATGCGTGTCCCACGGCATGGCGTAGATCTTGCCGCCCACGGTCACCGCGTTGCGGGCATTGGCGGTGAAGTCGGCCGCGTCGATGCCGGCCTCCTTCAGGATCGGGCCGAGCTCCTCCACGTAGCGGGTGTAGTCGCCGAGCTGGGCGGCGTGCATCACCGCGATGGTGGGGATGTCGCGCGCCGCGATGCGGGCGTTGAGCTGCTGGTAGTAGGGGCCCCATTCGATGATCTGCGGCTTCACCACGATGTTGTCCTTGTTCGTGGCGTTGAACAGGTTCACCAGCGTGGTCATCACCCCGCATTCGCCGCGCGCCTTGGCGACATCCTGCGAGCTGCCGTAATCGCCCTCGCAGGCGCCGAAGAAGCGGGCGAAGGTGATCTCGGTCTTCTGTTGCGCCTGGGCGGGTGCCGCGAGCGCGGCGGCCAGCGAGGCGGCGAGAAGCGTGCGTTTCAGCATCGTTTCCTCCTGTTGTGGTTGTTCATTTCCTCGGCCCGCCGGCGACGGCGGAGACGATGTGGCGCTGGAAGAAGAGATAGAGGATCAGCACCGGCAGCCCGGCGAATACCGCCTGCGCCATCAGGAAGCCGATCCCCTCGGTCTGCGCGAAATTGGTCTGCATCGAGGCGAGGCCGACGGTGAGCGTGTACATCTCGGGCTTGGTGGCCGAGACCAGGGGCCAGAAATACTCGTTCCAGGCGTGCAGGAACGTGTAGATGCCGAGCGTGGCCTGGGCGGGGATCGAAAGCGGCAGCACCACCCGCCAGAAGATCTTGAAGCGGGAGGCGCGGTCGAGCAGGGCCGCCTCCTCGATCTCGGCCGGGATGGCGCGGAAATACTGCGTCATCAGCAGCACGCCGAAGGGGAAGGCCAGGCGCGGCGCGATCAAGGCGAGGTAGGTGTTGTGGAGGTTGGCCTCGGCGAACATCGTGTGCAGGCCGACGATGATGGCCTGCTCCGGCACCGCGAGCCCGGCGAGGACCACCAGGAACAGCGCGTTGCGGCCGGGGAAGTTGGTGCGGGCGAAGCCGTAGCCGGCCGCCGAGGCGATCAGCAGCGTCAGCACGGTCTGGCCGATGGCGACGATGAAGCTGTTGCGCATCCACCCGAACACCGAGGAGGCGGCGAGGATGTCGCTGTAGTTCTTCAGCGTGAACGGCGGCAGGATGATGCCGCCGGTGCTGCGCATCAGCACTTCGTTCGGCTTGAACGACAGGCCGATCACCCAGACGATCGGGGCCAGCCAGACGATGGCGAGCACGACCACGGCGGCCAGCAGCAGCCGGTCGGCGAGCCCGGTGCCGCGCTGCCACGTGTTCATGCCGCCTCCCGCCGCCGCCCGGCCCAGAACTGGCCGAGGGCGGCGATCAGCATCAGCACGAACAGCACCTGGGAGGCGGCGGCGGCGAAGCCGAGCTGGAGGTCGCGGAACCCGGCCTCGTAGATGAACTGCACCATCGGCCGCGTGGTGTTGTCCGGCCCCCCGCCGGTGATCAGCAGCGCCTGGCCGAAGAGCTGGAACTGCAGGATCACCTCGATCACCGCCACCACGATGATGGTGCGGCGGATCGAGGGCAGCGTGATGGAGGTCAGCGTGCGCCAGCGGCTGGCGTTGTCGAGTGCCGCGGCCTCGTAGAGTTCGGCGGGAATCTGCTGCAGGCCCGCGAGGAACAGCGTCATCGGCAGGCCGATGATCCACCAGACGGTGACGATGGCGATCGCCGGCAGCGCCCAGGTGCGGCTGGTGACAAGCTCCGGGCCGGCCACGCCGACCACCGCCAGCACGTCGGCCAGCAGCCCGCGATCGGGCAGATACACCAGGCGCCAGACCAGGGTGACGATGGTCACCGACAGCACCGAGGAGCCGAAGAACACCGCGCGCAATATGGCGCTGCGCCGCAAATTGTCGTTGAGCGCGAGTGCCAGGAACAGGCCGATCAGCACGAAGGCCGGCGTGGTCATCAGCACGAAGCGCAGCGTGTTGACCACGGTGCCGCGGAAGATGCGGTCATCGAGAAGGTTGCGGAAATTCTCCAGCCCCACCGGGCCGGCCCAGCCGCCCAGCATGTCGTAGTCCTGGAAGGCGAGCCAGATGCCGAGCGCGAGAGGGCAGACCAGCAGCACCACCAGCAGCAGCATGTAGGGTGCCACGAACAGTGCGTTGGCGAGCGCGGGCTGGCCGACGCCGGCGGCGGCGGGAACGGGTGTGCCCTCAGCCATAGGCGGCCATTCCGTCCGGTCCGAAGACCAGGGCATGGGCACCGTCAAAGGCAAGATGCACGGTCTCGCCGATCGCGACGCGCGCGTCGCCCGGTTCGTCGTAGACCACGGTGCTGTTGTCGGCGAGCACGGCATAGACCAGCGTACGCTCGCCGAGCCGCTCCACCACGTCCACGCGAGCGGGCGTCCCGCTGCCGGGGTGGATGTGCTCGGCGCGGATACCGAGAGTCAGGCTGCCGGCCGGCACCGCGGCGGCGGGCAAGGCGGTGGCGACGACGGTGCCGTCGGGCAGGCGCAACCGGGCATGGCCACCCTCGGCCGGCTCCGGCGTCGCGGGCAGGAAATTCATCGCCGGCGCGCCGATGAACCCGGCCACGAAGCGGGTGCGCGGCCGCTGGTAGATCTCCATCGGCGTGCCGACCTGCTCGATCCGTCCCTGGCTCATCACCACGATGCGCGTCGCCATCGTCATCGCCTCCACCTGGTCGTGGGTGACGAAGATCATGGTGGCGCCCATGCGCTGATGAAGGCGGGCGAGCTCGATGCGGGTGCGGCTGCGCAGCGCGGCGTCGAGGTTGGAAAGCGGCTCGTCGAACAGGAAGGCGCGCGGCTGCTTGACGATGGCGCGGCCGATGGCGACGCGCTGGCGCTGGCCGCCGGAAAGCTGGCCCGGCTTGCGCTCGAGCAGCGCGTCGATCTCGAGCATCGCGGCCGCGTCGGCGATCTTGCGGTCGATCTCGGCCGCCGGCGTGCCGATGTTGCGCAGGCCGAACGCCATGTTCTGCCGCACCGTCATGTGCGGATACAGCGCGTAGTGCTGGAACACCATCGCCACGCCGCGGTCCCCGGGGGGCATGGTGTCGATGCGCTGGCCGCCGAGATGGATCTCGCCGGCGCCCAGCGCCTCCAGCCCCGCGATCATGCGCAGCAGCGTGGACTTGCCGCAGCCGGACGGGCCGAGAAAGACGGCGAACTCGCCTTCGGGAATGTCGAGCGACAGGTCGCGGATCACCTCGACCGCGCCGAAACGCTTCGCGACATGTCGCAGGCTGAGTTCCGCCACCGCGTTTCCTCCGTCCGGTGTTCCGGCTCGTTGCATCAGCGCCGGCTTGGCCCGGCGTTTTGTATGATGATTGACGACGCTATTTGCCGTCTCCTAGCCTTGTCAAGCGGGCGGGAGGAAACGGCATTGCCGACACGGGCGGCAGGGAAACGATGTGCGGCGGTGACGGCCGAGCTCGGCCAGCGCATCGTCGCGGGGCGCTACGGGCCAGGTGAAAGCCTGCCGACCGAGCTGACCCTGTGCGAGATGTTCGGCGTCAGCCGCACCACCGTGCGCGAGGCGATCAAGCGGCTGCACGGCAAGGGCATGGTGGAGGTCGGCCCGCGCAGCGGCACCCGCGTGTTGCCCACGCTGCACTGGAACCAGTTCGATGCCGAATTGCTGGGCTGGCGGCTCGACTGCGGCGTCGATTCCGAAACCCTCGACCAGCTCTACGACATTCGCGACTGCTTCGAGCCGCGCGCCTGCGAGCTGGCGGCGGTGCGCGGCGACCAGGCGGCGCGCGCCGCGATCGCGGCCGAGTTCTCCCGCATCGCCGACGAGACGCTGGACACCGGTGCGCGCATCGACGCCGACCTGGCCTTCCACCTCGCCATCTTCGCCGCCACCGGCAACCTGTTCTTCGTTTCGCTGGGCGCCGCCATCCGCACCGCGCTGCACCTGTCGTTCAGCCTCAGCCAGCGCCGCTCGCCCATTCCGGATGACGAGCTGCGGCTGCATGCCGAGGTCTGCCGCGCCATCCAGGCCGGGCAGGGCGCCGCCGCCGCGCGCGCCATGCGCCGGCTGCTCGCCGCCTCGCGCGCCACGCTCGGCCTCGCGCTGGACCACAAGGAAGCCGCCCAATGACCGAACGCCTCCGCCGCCCGCCCGCCATCCCGCTGGTCACCTTCGACCCGCACACCTCGATCTGGTCCTGCGCCGACCGGCTGACCGACGACTGGCCGCGCCACTGGACCGGCACCAAGATGGCGCTCTACGCGGTGCTGCGCGTCGATGGCCTCGGCTACCGGCTGATGGGCGGTCCGGAATGGTGCCCGCGCGCGGCCGCGCAGCAGTCCGTCGCGGTGCGGGCCACCACCACGGCCTATGTGTTCCGCTGCGGCCCAATTGAGGTGGCGCTCGATTTCGTCACTCCGCTGCTGGCCGACGACCTCGACCTGCTGTCGCGCCCGGCCACCTATGTCCGCTTCACCGCCCGCAGCCTCGACGGCAGGCCGCACGCGATCGGCGGCTATTTCGACATGACCGGGGAGATCGCGGTCAACCTGCCGCACCAGCGCGTGTTCTGGGACCGCCACGACTCCGACGGCATCCTGGCACTGTCCTTCCGCCACGAGCACCAGGAGCCGCTGGCGCAATCAGGCGACCACCGCCGCATCGACTGGGGCACCGCATTGCTCGCCGGCCGGTCGGGCCGCGTCCAGGGCACCGTCGGCGACATCGACATCTGCCGCGACGCCTTCCTGCGCACCGGCACCCCCAGCGCCCACGGCCTCAAGGCCGCGCCGCGCAAGGCCGACTACAATTCCGACGCCGTGCTGGCGCTGACCTTCGACCTCTCGGTGGGCGCGACCGGCGCGGCGCACGAGACGCTGGTGGTCGCCTATGACGACGAATGGGCGATCGAGTATTTCGGCCGCAGGCTGCGCGCCTGGTGGCGCCGCGGCGACAATGCCGGGCCGCAGAGCCTGCTCGCCGACGCCTTCCGCGAGCAGGACAGCGTGCTCGCCCGCGCCGCGGCCTTCGACGTGGCGCTCGCCGAGCGCGCCCGCGCCGCCGCCGGCGAACCCTATGCCGACCTGCTGGCGCTGTCCTGGCGCCACACCATCGCCGCCCACAAGCTCGCCGCCGGGCCGGACGGCGAGCCGCTGTTCTTCTCCAAGGAGAATTTCTCCAACGGCTGCATCGCCACCGTGGACGTCACCTACCCCTCCGCGCCGCTGTTCCTGGTGTTCAACCCGGCGCTGCTGCGGGCGATGATCGTGCCCTATTTCACCTATTGCGCGAGCCCGGCCTGGCCGTTCCCCTTCGCCGCGCACGACATCGGCACCTACCCCAAGGCGAACGGCCAGACCTACCGCAACTACGACAAGGACCCCGGCCAGCCGACGCTGGAAACCCAGATGCCGGTCGAGGAATGCGGCAACATGCTGATCCTGGTGGGCGCCCTGGCGCATGCCACCGGCAGCCTGGACGATGCGCGGGCCAACTGGAAGCTGCTGTCGCAATGGGCCGAGTATCTGGCCGGGCACGGCGAGGACCCGGGCGAGCAGCTCTGCACCGACGATTTCTCCGGCGTGCTGGGCCACAACGTGAACCTCGCCGCCAAGGCGGCGGTGGGGCTGGCCTGCTACGCCCGCATGGCGACAGCCCTCGGCGAGGCGGAAGCCGCCACGCGCTTCGAGGCCATCGCCCGCCGCTTCGCCGCCAGCCTGCTCGACCGCGCCCGCGATGGCGACGCCACCCGCCTCGCCTTCAACCAGCCGGGCACCTGGAGCGTGAAATACAACATGGTCTGGGATCGCCTGCTCGGCCTCGGCCTGTGGTCCGAAGCCGAACGCCGCCGCGAGCTCGACGTCTATCGCCGCCGGGTGGAGCTCTACGGCTGCCCGCTCGACAACCGCTCCACGCTGACCAAGCCGGAATGGATGCTGTGGGCGGCATCGCTGGCCGAGGACCCTGTCCTGTTCGCCGATTTCGTCGCCCGCATCCTGCGCTACGCCAACGAGACGCCGAACCGGGTGCCACTCTCCGACCTCTATTTCACCGACACCGGCCGCAAGATCGGCTTCCAGGCCCGCTCGGTGCTGGGCGGGCTGTTCGTGGGCCTGATGGGCGCCGATGCCGGCTTCCGGAACGAGTTGTCGTGACAATCGATCGCGATTCTTCGCAAGCGCTGCCGCGCCGCCGACGACCGCGGGCGGCGACGGCACACTCGGCGGCGCGATCGATGCCCGTGCCCGGGCCTGCGGCGTTCATTCGGCTGGCGTGGCTGCCGGGGGATGAGCCGTGCGGTCCCGGTGCTCGATGTCGAACAGCAGCCCGCTGCGGCGCGTGTAGACCCACCAGGTGAGGGCGATGCAGCTCACGTAGAAGGAAAGGAAGCCGCCGAGCGCGAGCTCCGCTCCGCCCGTGGCCGCGATCGAGCTGCCGAACGATTTGGGGATGAAGAACGCGCCATAGGCTGCCACTGCCGAAGTGAAGCCGATGATCGCGGCCGACTCCTTCTCCGCCTGTCGCGCGATGTCGGCGGCCGGCAGGCCCGGGTTCAGCCGTGCGACCTCGCGGCCCATGATCGCCGGGATCATCTGGAAGGTGGAGGCATTGCCCACGCCGCTCGCCGCGAACAGGAACAGGAAGCTCGCGAAGAAGACCGGGAAGGCTTCCGGGCTGCCCTTGATGCCGATGGCATGGAAGATGCCGAGCGTGCCCAGGCTCATCGCCACGAACACCCAGAAGGTGATCCGCCCGCCGCCCCAGCGGTCGCACGCGCGGCCGGCGGCGGCCCGGGCGAGGGCGCCGACGAGCGGGCCGAGGAAGGCGTAGGACAGCGCGTTGACCTGCGGGAACAGGATCTTCGTGAGCAGCGGGAAGGCGGCCGAGAAGCCGATGAAGGAGCCGAACGTGCCGGTGTAGAGCCAGCACATGATCCAGTTGTGGGCGCGCCGGAAGATCACCGACTGGTCGGCGAAGCTCGCTCGCATGCTGGCGATGTCGTCCATGCCGAACCAGGCGGCGAAGGCGCTGGCGACGATGAAGGGCACGAAGACGAAGCCGGCATTCTGCAGCCACAGCGGCGCCGCCCCGCCCGCCACCGGCTGCGGGGGGCCGCCCAGCCAGCCGAAGACTCCGGTGGCAATGGCGATCGGCACCACGAACTGCACCACGCTGACGCCCAGATTGCCGAGCCCGGCATTGATCGCGAGCGCGCTGCCCTTCTCCGCCTTGGGAAAGAAATGGGAGATGTTGGCCATCGAGGAGGCGAAGTTGCCGCCGCCCAGCCCGCACAGCAAGGCAAGGCCCAGGAAGATCCAGTACGGCGTGGATGCATCCTGCACCGCGAATCCCATGCCGAGCGCGGGGATGGCGAGGGACCACGTGGTCAGCGTCGTCCACAGCCTGCCGCCGAAGATCGCCGGCATGAAGCCGTAGAAGACGCGCAGCGTGGCGCCGGAAAGCCCGGGCATGGCGGCCAGCCAGAACAGCTGGTCGTTGCTGAAGGCGAAGCCGACCGCGGGCAGCTTGGCCACCACCACCGACCAGACCATCCACACCGCGAAGGACAGCAGCAGGCACGGGACCGAGATCCACAGGTTGCGCCGGGCGATGCGCCGCCCGCGAGCCTCCCAGAAGCCGCGATCCTCCGGCCGCCAGTCCTGGATCGCGCCGTCGGCGGCCAGCGCGCCCTGCTGCGCCGGACCATGAATCGGCAGCATTTCCGGCAGCTCGGGCAGCGTGCGGGCCGGAATGCCGGCCAGCGCCGCCTGCTGCTCCATGGCGCGGATCGCCAGGTGCATCCAGACCAGGGCCACCGTCACGACGGCGAAGAGCAGCCAGAAGCAGGACTGCCTGATGCCGGTCAGGTCGTCCATGGCGCCGAAGGCGATCGGCAGCACGAAACCGCCGAGGCCGCCGACGAGGCCCACCATGCCGCCGACCGCGCCCACGCGGTCGGGGTAGTAGATCGGGATGTGCTTGTAGACCGCGGCCTTGCCCAGGCTCATGAAGAAGCCCAGCACGAAGGCCACCACCATGAAGCCGCCCACGCCGAGCCGGGTGGAGAAGCCGACCGGGCCGCGGATGCCCTCCATGACATACTGGGTGGGCGGGTAGGACAGGATGAAGGTGCAGGCGACGCCGACCAGCAGCGACCAGTACATCACGCGGCGCGCGCCGTAGCGGTCGGACAGGTGGCCGCCATAGGCGCGGAACACCGAGGCCGGGATGGAGTAGGCGGCGCCGATCATGCCGGCGGTCTTGATGTCGAGCCCGTAGGCGCCGATCAGATAGCGCGGCAGCCACAGCGCGAGCGCCACGAAGCCGCCGAAGACGAAGAAGTAGTAGAGCGAGAAGCGCCAGACCTGGATGTTGGCCAGCGGCGCCAGCATCGACTTCAGCGATTCGGGCTGCACGCCGGCGGCGCGGCGCCGGGCAAGGTCGGGGTCGTCCTTGGTCAGCAGGAAGAAGGCCACGGCGGTGAGCGCGAGGCCGGCTGCCCAGATCAGCGCCACCGCCTGCCAGCCCCAGGCCACCATCACCGCGGGGGCGGCGAACTTGGTCACCGCGGCGCCCACGTTGCCGGCGCCGAAGATGCCCAGCGCGGTGCCCTGCGCCTTCCGCGGGAACCACTTGGCCACATAGGCCACGCCCACCGAGAAGGAGCCGCCTGAGATGCCGACGCCGAGCGCAGCGAGCAGGAAGGTCGGATAGTCGTAGGCATATGTCAGCAGCGCCGTCATCACCGCGGCGGCCAGCATGGTGAAGGTGAACACCATCCGCCCGCCATACTGGTCCGACCAGACGCCGAGCATCAGCCGGATCAGCGAGCCGACCAGGATCGGCGTGCCGACCAGCAGGCCGAACTGGGTGTCGCTGAGCTGCAGGTCCTTCTGGATCTGGATGCCGATGATGGCGAAGATCGTCCAGACGGCGAAGCAGATCGTGAAGGCGAAGGTGGAGAGCCAGAGGGCGCGCGCGGCGTCGCCCTCCGGGACGGCCGGTGCGACCGGCGAGGTGCTCATGGTCGGGCTCCTTTGACCGACAGCGGTTGGAACGGCTCGGCCCCGTCGATCAGCGGGTCGAGCGTGAAACGGGCGCGGGCGGCGTCCGGGTCGTCGACGACGACCATCTCGCCTTCAACGCGCAGGCCGTGGCGCGGCAATCCGGCCAGCGTGCGCGAGAAGGTTTCCCGCGTCATGCCGAGCTCGGAGGCGATCAGCCATTTCTCCAGCGGCAGCCGCACCGCCGTGCCGGGCGCCGCGTCGCCGGCCAGCCGCAGCAGGTAGCAGCCCACCCGCTCCTCGGCGGAGCGCAGGCGGACGTTCTTGGCCTGCTTCACCTGGCGGCGGAATTGCGCGGCCTGGCAGGCGAGCACGGCCAGGGCGAGCGCGTGGTCGGCCGCGATCGCATCGCGGAACGTGTCGGCCTGCACCATGAGCAGCCGCGCCTCGGCCAGCACCTTGGCGCGCAGCAGAAACGGCCGGCGGTTCAGCACCGCGGCCGGCAGCAGCAGGTCCACCGGGCGGATCAGCTCGACGAAGGTCTCGGTGCGGCCGCGCACGGCGAGCAGGGCGACGCTGCCGGACAGCAGGATCTGGGCGAAGGCCGGCGTCTCGGCCTGCTCGAAGACGATGCTGCCGGCAGGCACGCGGTGCAGCACCGCCTGTCCGGCAAGGCGGTCTCGCGTCGCTTCCGGCACGCCGGCAAGCCACGGTACGGCGGCAAGCGCCGCCTGCGGCGTCTCCGGCGCGGGCTCGGGCCCGGCGTGTCGCGACGCCTCGGTCTGGGGATGGCCGTGCGGGACGTCGAGCGCCATGGGTTGAACCTCCGGCGCCGAGAAGACCCTCGGCGTCAATCAGAAGCATTGACCTGGATCAATGCCCGGGGCGCCCGCCGTCACGCATATCGCGATCAGGCACGCGGTCCCGCTTCGGGGCCGCAACACCGCAGGACACCCCGGCATGAGCCATTTCCTCGACCGGCTGACCTTCTTCCGCCGCCCCGCCGCGTCCTTCGCCGACGGCCATGGCATCGTCACCAGCGAGCCCCGCGCCTGGGAAGACGGCTATCGCCATCGCTGGCAGCACGACAAGGTCGTCCGTTCCACCCACGGGGTGAACTGCACCGGCTCCTGCTCGTGGAAAATCTACGTCAAGGGCGGCATCGTCACCTGGGAGACGCAGCAGACCGACTATCCGCGCACCCGGCCCGACCTGCCCAACCACGAGCCGCGCGGTTGCGCCCGCGGCGCCTCCTATTCCTGGTATCTGTATTCGGCCAACCGGGTGAAGCACCCGCTGGTGCGCGGCCGGCTGCTCAAGCTGTGGCGCGAGGCGCGCATCCTGCGCACCCCGGTCGCCGCCTGGGCCGCCATCGTCGAGGATGCGGACAAGCGCGCCAGCTACACCACCCGCCGCGGCCTGGGCGGCTTCGTGCGCGCAAGCTGGGACGAGGTGAACGAGATCATCGCCGCGGCCAACGCCTACACCGCGCGCAAATGGGGACCGGACCGGGTGATCGGCTTCTCGCCCATCCCGGCCATGTCGATGGTCTCCTACGCCGCCGGCTCGCGCTATTTGTCGCTGCTCGGCGGCGTGTGCATGAGCTTCTACGACTGGTACTGCGACCTGCCGCCGGCCAGCCCGATGACCTGGGGCGAGCAGACCGACGTGCCCGAGAGTGCCGACTGGTACAATGCCGGCTTCCTGATGCTCTGGGGCAGCAACGTGCCGCAGACCCGCACGCCGGACGCGCATTTCTACACGGAGGTCCGCTACAAGGGCACCAAGAGCGTCGTGGTCTCGCCCGACTACGCCGAGGCCACCAGGTTCGCCGACCTCTGGCTGCACCCCAAGCAGGGCACCGACGCGGCGCTGGCCATGGCCATGGGACACGTCATCCTGCGCGAGTTCCACCTCGACCGGCAGGTGCCGTATTTCGCGGACTATGTCCGCCGCTACAGCGACATGCCGAACCTGGTGCGGCTGGCACGCCGGGGTGACCATTGGGTGGCCGACCGGCTGCTGCGGGCCGATGATTTCGCCGATGCGCTGGGCGAGGCGAACAATCCGGCCTGGAAGACCGTCGCCTTCGACGAGGCCGGCAATCCGGTGGTGCCCCTCGGCTCGGTCGGCTTCCGCTGGGGCGAGCAGGGCAAGTGGAATCTGGAGGCCAGGCGCAGCGACGGCGCCGAGGCGAAGCTCGCGCTGAGCCTGGCCGGCGAGGCGGTGGAGCCGGTCGCCTTCCCCTATTTCGGTGGCGCTGCCACCAACGGCTTCACCGCGACCGACCATGACCCGGTGCAGCTGCGCAACGTGCCCGTGCGCATCCTGCCGCTCAAGGACGGCGAGGCGCTGGTCGCCACCGTGTTCGACCTGCTCTGCGCCAACTATGGGCTCGACCGCGGCTTCGGCGGGGCCCACGTGGCGCGCGACTACGATGCCGACGCGCCGTTCACGCCCGCCTGGGCCGAGCGCATCACCGGCGTGCCGCGCCACCAGATCATCCACGTGGCCCGCGAATTCGCTGCCAACGCGGAAAAGACCACCGGCCGTTCGATGGTGATCCTCGGCGCCGGGCTGAACCACTGGTACCACATGGACATGAACTACCGCGGGATCATCAACCTGCTGGTGTTCTGCGGCTGCATCGGCCAGTCGGGCGGCGGCTGGTCGCATTACGTGGGGCAGGAGAAGCTGCGGCCGCAGACCGGCTGGGCGCCGCTGGCCTTCGCGCTGGACTGGAACCGCCCGCCGCGGCAGCAGAACTCGACCTCGTTCTTCTACGCCCATACCGATCAGTGGCGCTACGAAACGCTGGGCGTCGGCGAAATCCTGTCGCCGACCGCGCCGCCCGGCGACTGGTCGGGCAGCCTGATCGACTGGAACGTGCGCGCCGAGCGGATGGGCTGGCTGCCCTCGGCGCCGCAGCTCAAGCAGAACCCGCTGACCATCGCGGCGCGCGCGAAGCAAGCCGGGCTGGAACCGAAGGACTACGTGGCCAAGCGCGCTGCGCGACGGCACGCTCGAGATGTCCTGCCACGACCCCGACGACCCCGCCAACTGGCCGCGCAACCTGTTCGTCTGGCGCTCCAACCTGCTCGGCTCCTCGGGCAAGGGCCACGAGTATTTCCTCAAGCACCTGCTCGGCACCCCATCAGGCGTGCTGGGCAAGGACCTCGGCGCCGAGGGCCGCGAGAAGCCGCAGGAGGTCGCCTGGCACGAGACGGCCCCGGAAGGAAAGCTCGACCTGCTGGTGACGCTCGATTTCCGCATGAGTACTACCTGCGTCTATTCCGACATCGTGCTGCCGACGGCCACCTGGTACGAGAAGAACGACCTCAACACCTCCGACATGCACCCGTTCATCCACCCGCTCTCGGCCGCGGTGGACCCGGCCTGGGAGGCGCGGTCGGACTGGGAGATCTACAAGGGCATCGCCCGCGCCTTCTCCGAGGTGGCGCCAGGAGGTGCTGGGCCGCGAAACCGACGTCGTGCTCACGCCGATCCTGCACGACACCGCGGGCGAACTCGCCCAGCCCTATGATGTCGCCGACTGGAAGGCCGGCGGCGCCGACCCGGTCCCCGGCCGCACCATGCCGGCGGTGACCGCCGTCGAGCGCGACTATCCCGGCCTCTACGCCCGCTTCACCTCGCTCGGCCCGCTGCTGGAGAAGCTCGGCAATGGCGGCAAGGGCATCGGCTGGAACACGCAGCACGAGATGGACTTCCTGCGCGCCCTGAACGGCACCGCCAGCAACGGCCAGCCGCGCCTGGACAGCGACATCGACGCGATCGAGGCGATCCTCAGCCTCGCGCCGGAAACCAACGGCGAGGTCGCGGTGAAGGCCTGGGAGGCGCTGGGCAAGTTCACCGGCCGCGAACACGCCCATCTGGCGCTGCCCAAGGCGGACGAGAAGATCCGCTACCGCGACGTGCAGGCGCAGCCGCGCAAGATCATCTCGTCGCCGACCTGGTCCGGGCTCGAAAGCGAGAAGGTCTGCTACAACGCCGGCTACACCAACGTCCACGAGCTGATCCCCTGGCGCACGCTCACCGGGCGCCAGCAGCTCTACCAGGACCATCTGTGGATGCGTGCCTTCGGCGAGGGCTTCGTCACCTGGCGCCCGCCGGTCGATACCAAGGCGATCGCCCCGGTGCAGGGCCGCCACGGCAACGGCAACCCCGAGATCGTGCTGAACTTCATCACCCCGCACCAGAAATGGGGCATCCACAGCACCTACAGCGACAACCTGCTGATGCTGACGCTGAACCGCGGCGGCCCGGTGGTGTGGATCAGCGAGACCGACGCCCGCGAGGCCGGCATCGCCGACAACGACTGGATCGAGGCCTACAACGCCAACGGCGCGCTGGTGGCCCGCGCCGTCGTCTCCCAGCGGGTCAACCCGGGCATGGCGATGATGTACCACGCCCAGGAGAAGATCGTGAACATGCCGGGCAGCGAGATCACCGGCAAGCGCGGCGGCATCCACAACTCGGTGACCCGTGCCGTGCTCAAGCCCACCCACATGATCGGCGGCTACGCCCAGCAATCCTGGGGCTTCAACTACTACGGCACGGTCGGCTCCAACCGCGACGAGTTCATCGTCGTGCGGCGGATGAACAAGGTGGACTGGCTCGACGAACCGGCGGCCGCGAAGGAGACCGTGTGATGAAGGTACGTGCCCAGGTCGCGATGGTGCTGAACCTCGACAAATGCATCGGCTGCCACACCTGTTCGGTGACCTGCAAGAACGTCTGGACCAGCCGCGAGGGCGTCGAATACGCCTGGTTCAACAACGTCGAGACCAAGCCCGGCATCGGCTACCCGAAGGACTGGGAGAACCAGAAGCGCTGGAAGGGCGGCTGGGTCCGCAAGCGGAACGGCAGCATCGAGCCCCGCATCGGCGCCAAATGGCGCGTGCTGGCCAACATCTTCGCCAACCCCGACCTGCCCGAGATCGACGACTACTACGAGCCCTTCACCTTCGACTACGAGCATCTGCAAAGCGCGGCCGAGACCAAGGCGATGCCCACCGCCCGTCCCCGCTCGCTGGTCAGCGGCGAGCGGATGGAGAAGATCGAGTGGGGGCCGAACTGGGAGGAGATCCTCGGCGGCGAGTTCGCCAAGCGCAGCCAGGACAGCAATTTCGAGGGCGTGCAGAAGGAGATCTACGGCGCCTTCGAGAACACCTTCATGATGTACCTGCCGCGGCTGTGCGAGCACTGCCTGAACCCGGCCTGCGCCGCCGCCTGCCCCTCGGGCGCGATCTACAAGCGCGAGGAAGACGGCATCGTCCTGATCGACCAGGACAAGTGCCGCGGCTGGCGCATGTGCGTCTCCGGCTGCCCGTACAAGAAGGTCTACTACAACTGGTCTTCGGGCAAATCGGAGAAATGCACCTTCTGCTACCCGCGCATCGAGGCCGGGCTGCCCACCGTCTGCTCGGAGACCTGCGTCGGCCGCATCCGCTATCTCGGCGTGGTGCTGTATGACGCCGACCGCATCGCCGAGGCGGCCTCGGTGCCCGACGAGGGCGACCTCTACGCGGCGCAGCTCAAGGTCTTCCTCGACCCGTTCGACCCCGAAGTGCAGGCCCAGGCCCGCGCCGACGGCATCGCCGAGGCCTGGCTGGAGGCGGCCAAGCGCTCGCCGGTGTGGAAGATGGCGATGGACTGGAAGATCGCCTTCCCGCTGCACCCGGAATACCGGACGCTGCCGATGGTCTGGTACGTGCCGCCGCTGAGCCCGATCCAGTCCGCCGCAGCCGCGGGCGCGCTGGGCGAGGTCGGCGGCCTGCCGGACGTGAAGTCGCTGCGCATCCCGGTGCAATACCTCGCCAACCTGCTCACCGCCGGCCGCACCCAGCCGGTGGAGCTGGCGCTGGAACGGATGATGGCCATGCGCGGCTACATGCGCGCCAAGACCGTCGATGGCGTGCTGGACGAAGCGCTGGCCGCCCGCGTCGGCCTCACCGGCAGCGACATCGAGGCAATGTACCAACTGATGGCCATCGCCAACTACGAGGACCGCTTCGTCATCCCCACCGCGCATCGCGAGACCGGCGAGGACGCCTACCGGCTGCGCGGCGAATGCGGCTTCTCCTTCGGCGACGGCTGCTCGGGCAAGACCGGCTTCAACCTGTTCGGCCGCAAGGGCAAGAGCCCGATGGAGGTGGTGTGATGGCCCGCACCTACCGCGCCCTCGCCGCCCTGCTGACCTACCCGGTGCCGGAACTGCAGGCCGCCGCCGGCGAGATCGCCGCCCTGCTCGAAGGCGAGGCGCTGCTCGCCCCGTCCGACCGCGACCGGCTGGCACCCCTGCTGCGCGACCTGGAGCATGGCGACATCTACGACCTCCAGGCGCGCTACGTCGCTTTGTTCGACCGCGGCCGCGCCGTGTCGCTGCATCTGTTCGAGCACGTGCACGGCGAAAGCCGCGACCGTGGCCAGGCGATGGCCGACCTCGCGGCACTCTACCGCGCGCACGGGCTGGAAATGGCGGCCGGCGAGCTGCCAGACTTCCTGCCGCTGTTCCTGGAATTCCTGTCGCTGCTGCCGGTGGCCGAGGCGCAGGCGCTGCTCGCCGAACCCGCCGCCATCCTGCGCGCGCTGGCCGACCGGCTGGCCAGGCGCGATGCCGGCTATGCCGGGGTGCTGGCCGCCCTCGCCCGGCTCGCCGACGCGCCGGCCGAGGGCGCCTCCGCCATTCCCGACGACGACCCCGACGACCTCGCCGCGCTCGACGCGGCCTGGGAGGAAGCGGCCGTCCGCTTCGGCCCCGGCGAGGCCATGGATGGCTGCAGCACCGACCGCCTGCGCACCCGCCTGCGCGCCGCCAACCGCGACGCCACCGCCGCCTGAGGAGTGAGCATCATGAGCGCCTGGCTCAACACCGCGCTGTTCGGCTGGTATCCCTACGTCGCGCTGAGCGTGTTCCTGCTCGGCAGCCTGCTGCGCTTCGACCATTCACAATACACCTGGCGCACCGGATCGAGCCAGCTGCTGCGCCGGCGCCAGCTCGCCTGGGGCTCCAACCTGTTCCATGTCGGCATACTGGTCATCTTCGGTGGCCATCTGGTCGGCCTGCTGACCCCGATCGCGGTGTTCGATGCGCTCGGCATCAGCCACGGCTTCAAGCAGGTCCTGGCCATGGCGCTGGGCGGCATCGCCGGCATCGCCTGCTGGATCGGCATCGCCCTGCTCGCGCACCGCCGTCTGCTCGATCCGCGCATCCGCGCCACGTCCAGCTTCGGCGACACCGCGATCCTGCTGGTGCTGTGGGCACAGCTCACGCTCGGGCTGCTGACCATCCCCGTCTCGGCCGGGCATCTCGACGGGCATGAGATGGTGAAGTTCATGTTCTGGGCGCAGGGCATCGTCACGCTCGACCCGGGCGCGGCGGCGCTGGTGGCCGACGTGCACCCGGTCTTCAAGGCGCACCTGTTCCTGGGCATCACCATCTTCCTGGTCTTCCCGTTCACCCGGCTGGTCCATGTCTGGAGCGCGCCGGTCTGGTATCTCGGCCGCCAGGGCTGGCAGGTGGTGCGCAGCCGCCGTCCCGTCCCCGCGCGGGGGCGCTAGAAATGCGCCTGGAAATCCGCCACCCCGCGCCCGCATCCCGCCCCGAGGTCTCGGTCAACGGCACCGTCATCCCCGCCGCCGACATCGCCCGCGAGGCGCAGAACCACCGGGCCGCATCCCCGCAGCAGGCCTGGGAGGCCGCCGCGCAGGCGCTGGCGATCCGCGCCCTGCTGGCCCAGCGTGCCGCCGCGCTTGGCATCGCGGCCACGCCGCGCAGCGAAGATGGGCTGCGCGAGACCGAGCAGGAGGCGCTGATCCGCGCCCTGCTGGAGGCCGAGCTGCGCACGCCCACGGCCGACGAGGCGAGCTGCCGCCGCTACTACGAGGCCAACCCGGCCCGCTTCCGCAGCCCCGACCTGTTCGAGCCGCTGCACATCCTGTTCCAGGCCGACCGGCGCGATGCCGCGGCCTACGCCACCGCGCTGGCCCGCGCCGAGGCGGCGCTGGCCGAGCTGCAAGCGGCCCCCGAACGGTTCGAGGACCTCGCCCGCGCCGTCTCCGACTGCCCTTCCGCCGCCGCGGGCGGCCGGCTGGGCCAGGTGGCGCGCGGAGACACCACGCCCGAATTCGAGGCGGCACTGCGGCATCTGCCTCCGGGCCAGCTCTACCCCTCGCCGGTGCAGACCCGCTACGGCGTGCATGTGCTGCGGCTGGACCGCAAGGTCGAGGGCGGCCCGCTGCCGTTCGACCAGGTGCGCGCGCGCATCGCCGCGTATCTTGAGCAAAGCGCCTGGCGCAGGGCCGCCGCCCAGTACCTGTCGCTTCTGGCCGGCGAGGCCACCATCGCTGGCTGCGATCTGCGGGCCGCCACCTCGCCGCTGGTGCAGTGATGCCGGGGACATCGCCGCCGCCCTGACCGCCCCCGCGCGCGCTGGCGGCACGGTGATCCAACGTATCGGTCCGCGGTGACGATCGCGTCGAGGTCGCCGCCTGGTGGGGCGCGCCTGCCTGGATCCGGCTGACGGGGAAACCCCGTGCATCCGGCGCGCGCGTGGCGGCCGGCAAGCTGTGGATGGGTTTCCGGGAAGCGTTCTGCCGGCCTTGCCGGCGATGCGTCGGAGGGGCGTTCCATCTGGCGGGCGTGATGTTTCACACTGTGAAATGCACGTCGTACCTTGACATCTGGATGGAGCGGCGGCTTAAGAGGCGCTGCAAGGCCAACGCAGCCAAATGCGAGGCGAGGGAAGAAATGCAGCCGGAGCCTGCCCCGATCGCGGACGTGCGCATCCCCTCGGCCGGTGACTGTGTGCTCCGCTACATGCTCCATGCCCAGGCCGCTGCGCGTCCGGACGCGCCCTATGCGGTGTTTGGCGACGGCAGCAGCTGGAGTTTCGCCGAAACCCTGGCCAGGACGCGCCGCGCCGCCGCCGGGCTGCAGGCGCTCGGCCTGCGGCAGGACGACCGGCTGCTGATCGCGCTGCCCAACGGGCCGGATGCACTGCGCGTCTGGTTCGGCGCCAACTATGTCGGCGCCGCCGCGGTGACCGTGAACACCGCCTACCGTGGCGACGCAAGGATCCTCGTCTGCACCGCGGAGTTCGCCGCCCGGCTCGACGGCGCGGCGCTCGCCGGGCTGGAGCAGGTGGTGATTTTCGGCTCGCCCGCCGGCACCGATCCGCGGCTGGCCGTTGTCCCGGCCGCGGCGCTCGACGCCCATGGCAGCGACCCCGCCGACCCGCCGCGGCCGATCCTGCCCTTCGACCTGCAATGCATCCTCTACACATCCGGCACCACCGGCCCGTCCAAGGGCGTGATGTGCTCCTACCTGCATGTCTACACGGCTGGCCGCGCGGTCTATTTCATGACGGCGGACGACCGCTACATGGTCAACCTGCCGATGTACCATGTCTCCGGCATCCTGCCCTGCGTGCTGATGCTCGGCCTCGGCGGCTCGGTCGCCATCATCGAGCGCTTCCGCCCGGCCGAGTTCTGGCAGACGGTCGCGGCGACGAAGCCCACCTTCGTCATCCTGCTCGGCGTGATGATGAGCTACCTGCTCAACATGGAGCGCGATCCGCTGGAGCGGGAAAGCACCATCACCAAGATCATCGCCCAGCCGCTCGACCGCGAGGCGCTGCGCCTGCGCGAGCGGTTCGGCTTCGACGTCTACACCTCCTTCAACATGACCGAGGTCTCGCTGCCGATCGTCTCGGCCGCGAACCCGGACGTGCCCGGCAGCTGCGGCCGCGTCCGCGCCGGCGTCGAGGTGCGTATCGTCGATGACTGGGACTGCGAGGTGCCGGTGGGCGAGGTCGGCCAGCTGATCATCCGCACCGACCAGCCCTGGGCCATGACCCACGGCTACCACAAGGATGCGGCGGCCACCGCCGCCTCCTGGCGCAACGGCTGGTTCCACACCGGCGATGCGTTCCGCAGGGACGAGGCCGGCAACTACTATTTCGTCGACCGGCTGAAGGACACGATCCGTCGCCGCGGCGAGAACATCTCCTCCTTCGAGGTCGAGGCCGAGGTGCTGGCCCATCCCGCCATCAGCGAGGCCGCTGCCGTCGCCGTGCCCAGCGCGCTCAGCGAAAGCGAGCTGATGGTCGTGGTCTCCCTGGTCGATGGCGCCACGCTCGACCCGGCCGAGCTGATCGACTTCCTGCGCCCGCGCCTCGCCTATTTCATGATCCCCCGCTACGTCCGCGTCATGCCCGGCCTGCCCAAGACGCCGACGCAGAAGATCGAGAAGCACCGCCTGCGCGCGGAAGGGCTGGACAGCCCCGGCGTGTGGGACCGCGAGGCCGCCGGCATCAAGGTGCGGCGCGGCTGAGCATGCTGAGCCTCACCAACCTCCGCATCGTCTACGGCAATGCGATCGAGGCGGTGCGCGACCTGTCGCTGCACGTGCCCGCGCGCGGCATCGTCGCCCTGCTCGGCACCAACGGCGCCGGCAAGTCCACCACGCTGAAGGCGATCTCGGGCGTGCTGGCGCGCGAGGGCGGCCGCGTCGCCTCGGGCGACATCGCCTTCGACGGCGCGGGCATCCTTGGCCGCGACGCCGATGCGCTGGTGCGGGCCGGGATCGTGCAGGTGCCGGAGGGCCGGCACCTGTTCGGCCGGCTGACCGTGCGCGAGAACCTGGTCATGGGCGGCTACACCCGCCCGGCCGCCGATTTCGCCGACGGCATGGCCCGCGTGCTGGCCCTGTTCCCGCAGCTCGCCGACCGCCTGGACGACGTCTCCGGCTACCTGTCCGGCGGCCAGCAGCAGATGGTC
>JBGAIK010000047.1:0-25015 GCA_044225615.1 Acetobacteraceae bacterium
CGGGGAACAGGTAGGAGCGCATGCCGTGCTCGATCGTCCACGGATGGCAGCCGTAGCCGTTGACGATGCGGAATCCGACATCAAGATAGTCGCACACCTCGTCGGGATGGACCTCGTACTCCATCCGCACGCCGACCTGGAAGCGCAACGCCAGGGCCAGTACCATGATCGCGGCGTAGGTGATGCGTTCCTTCGGCGTCAGCGGCATCGTCGCGATACAGTCCGTTGCGGCTGGCAATCTACAGGCGGCAGACTGCCGTTCGCAATTGTCCCGCGCATGCCGCGCGCCGGCCAGGCCCGCCCTACTTCACCGAGCCCAGCGTCAGCCCCTGCACCAGGTAGCGCTGCAACGCCGCGAACACCACCGCCACCGGCAGCGTCGCCAGCAGCGTCGCCGCCATCACCTGGTTCCATTCCACCGTGTAGCGCCCGGCCACCAGGTTCACCACCTTCAGCGGCAGCGTCAGCCGCGCCGGGTCGCGCAGCATGGTCAGCGCCACCACGAACTCGTTCCACGATCCCACGAACGTCACGATCCCGGTCACCGCGATCGCCGGCAGCGACAGCGGCAGGAAGATGCGCAGCACCGCCCGCGGCCGCGACGCCCCGTCGATCCACGCCGCCTCCTCCAGCTCCACCGGGATGGTCCCGAAATAGGACGCCAGCATCCACACCGCGAAGGCGATGTTGAAGGCGGCATAGATCACCACCACCACGATCTGCGTGTCCACCAGCGTCGCCTCGCCGATCCGCACCGAGGCGGCCATGCGGAACAGCCCCAGCACCAGCAGGATCGGCGACAGCATCTTGGTCACCAGCAGGAACTGCCGGTAGGCGCCCAGGCCGCGGAACGGCAGGCGGCTCATCGCATAGGCCGCCGGCACCGAGACCAGGATGGTGAACGCCGTGGACCCGAAGCTGATCAGCAGGCTGTTGACCAGGCCGGTGCCGAAATCCACCGTCCGCCACATGTCCACGAAGTTCTCCCAGGCCAGCCGCGTCGGCAGCCAGCGCGGCGGGAATACGGCGATCTCGGTGGTCGGCTTGAGCGCGGTGGACAGCATCACCGCGAACGGGAACAGCGCCAGCAGCAGCAGCGGCGACAGCACCGCCCAGCTCAGCAGCGAATGGCGGAGCCGGCCCCTCATGCCGCCTCCCTGTCGCGCAGGCGCAGGTAGAGCGCGGTGAAGGTGAACACGATCGCGAGCATGGCCAGCGACACGGCGGCGGCCTGGCCGGGGCGGCCGAGGCGGAAGGACAGCTCGTACAGGTAGGTCACCAGGATATGGGTGGAGTTGTCCGGCCCGCCCTGGGTCATGATCCAGATGATCGGGAAGCTGTTGAACACGCTGATCACGTTCAGCACGATCGCGATGTTGATGAACGGCGCCAGCAGCGGCAGCGTGATGTGGCGGAACGCCTGCCGTCCCAGCGCCCCGTCGATCGCCGCGGCCTCATAGACCTCGTTCGGGATCGACGACAGGCCGCCGAGCAGGATGGTGGAGGTGAACGGGATCGAGACCACGATGCCGACCAGCACCTCCATCGGGAAGGCGGTCTCGGGCCGGGCCATCCACTGCGCCGGGCGCGAAAGCAGGCCGGCCTGCATCATCATCGCGTTGACCATCCCGAAATCGGCGTTGAACGACCACAGCCAGACGATCGCCGCCATCGCCAGCGAGATCGACCACGGCAGCATGATGATGGTCCGCGCCACGCCGCGCCCGATGAAGTCCCGCCGCAGCACCAGCGCCACCGGCACCGAGGCCAGGATGGTGCCGCCCACCACCCCCACGGTCCAGACGAAGGTGCGGAGCAGCGCGTCGCGGAAGATCGGGTCGGCGAAGACGGTGGCGAAGTTCGCGGTCCCGGCAAACCCGCGCACCAGCCCGAAGCGCGACACGTCGGAGACCGACAGCCGCAGGATCTCGTAGAACGGATAGCCGATGATCGTCAGCGCCAGCACCAGGCTGGGCAGGATCAGCAGGAACGGGGCGGCGGCAAGCCGCCCCCGGCCGCGGCCGGGGGCGCGGGCCGCAAGGCTCACTTGCCCAGCGCCATGTTGGCCCTTTCAGCCGCCTGCTTGAGCGCCGCCGCCGGCTCCGCCTTGCCGATATAGACCGACTGCACCGCGTCGGTGACGGCCTTGGCGGTGTCCTCCCAGCCGGTCACGGTGGGGGCGAAATGGGCCGAGGGCAGCAGGTCCACGAACGTCTTCAGCCGCACGTTCTGGGTGAAATACGGGTCGGTGCCCTCGGCCAGCGTGGTCGGCAGGAAGCCCTCGCCCTTGGTGAAGGCCACGCGCGATTCCTTGGTGAACAGGAAATCCAGGAACTTCCACGCCGCCGGCTTCACCTTGGAGTTGGCGAACATCACGATCGAATCGGTCACCGCGTAGGTGGACCGCTCGGTGCCGGCCGGCACCGGCACGATGCCGTATTCCAGGTTCGGCGCATCGCGGGCGATCTGGTTGATCATGAACGGCAGCGAGATGATCATGCCGACCCGGCCCTGCTTGAACATCTCCTGCAGGTCGGTGCGGGTGTAGTTGGTCACCCCGTCCTGGGTCAGCCCGCGATCGACCAGGCTCTTGTACAGCGTGAGCGCCTTGAGGCCGGCCGGCGAGTTGAAGGCCGCCTTCATGTCGGGCCCGACCACGTCGCCGCCATACGACCACAGCGCGTAGTAGTAGTAGACGTCCACCTCGGTGCCCTTGGCCATCAGCCCGAACCCGGCCTGGCCGGCGGCCTTCATCTTCTCGGACGCCGCCACCACGTCGTCCCAGGTCGACGGGCCATTGGGGAAGCCGGCCGCGGTCAGCATCGCCTTGTTGTAGAACAGCGCCCGGGCCGAGGCGGCGATCGGCAGCCCGTAGGTCTTGCCGCCGATCTGGCTGGGCTTCAGGAACGGGCCGATGAAGCGGGACTTGAACTCCGGCGTCATGTACTGGTCGAGCGGCTCGGCCATGTCGTCGCGCACGAAGTCGAGCAGCCAGCGCGTGCCGATGATGGAGATGTCGGAATTGACGCCGCCGGAAATGTCGGTGCGCAGCTTCTGCAGCAGCTGGTCCCAGTTCACCACCTGGATCTTCACGTCGATCGTGGGGTTCGCGGCATGGAACTCGGCCGCCATCTTCTCGAAATACGGCCCGGTCGCGGCCGAGTAGTAGGAAACGGTGACGCGCACCGTCTCGGCCCGGGCGGGGAGCGCGGCCAGGCCGCACATGGCGAGGGCGAGCGTCGCCCAGCGCCTCCAGCTCGTGTTCAGGCGGCCCATGCGCAATCCCCTCGGCGTTGTTGCGGTGCGAAGACTAGCGGGCGGCGGCGGCGGATGGAAAGGGCAGCCAGGCCCGCCGCGCCACCGCCAGCAGCAGCAAGGCGAGGATGGGCGGCGCGAACGGTATCCCGGCCTCCAGCGCCAGCGGCCGGGCGATCATGGGCAGGACATAGGCGGCCAGCAGGACCAGCCTTTCCCAGGGCAGCCAGCCGCGCTGCGCCTGCGCCATCATCCAGGCGAGCGGCACCGTGAGGCAGACGAGATCGTAGGACAGCGAGAAGGGGGTTGCGACCAGCGAGGCGGCGACGATCAGCGCCGCCTCGGCCTGCGGGCCGGGCCGGCGGAAGGCCACGGCCGCGGCCAGCGCCAGGGCGGCCAGCGAGACGGGCAGCTGGCCGGCATAGGCCGTGCCGATGCCGGCGCCGAGCACGCGCAGCGCGGCGAAGGTGCTGGCCATCTTGCCGTGCGGCACGAAGCCCTGCTCCAGCGTCTCGCGCGCCAGCGTCGAGTCGGCGATGAAGCCCTGCCAGGCGCCGGTGCCCAGCACCAGCCAGGCCGCACCGGCCAGCGCCAGCGTGCCCGTCGCGGCGCCCGCGATCACCGCCCAGCGGCGGGCGGCGAGCAGCACCACCGGGGCTGCGATCAGCAGCTGCGGCTTGTAGCTGAGCAGGCCCAGGCACAGCCCGGCGGCGAAGGGATGGCGGCCGAGCGCCATGAACCAGGCGAAGCAGGCGGCGCTGAGGAAGCCGTTCTGGCCATGCACCGCGTTCTCCAGCAGGCCCGGGAAGGTGGCGATCGGCAGGATCGCCCAGCGTTGCGGCAGCAGGCGGCGCAGCGCGGCCACCAGCGCCGCCAGCGTGCCGGCCAGCCACGCCCCGAGCGCCCAGAAATACGGCAGCAGCCCCAGCGGCAGCACCAGCAGCAGGAAGCCGGGCGGGTAGAAGAAGGCGAAATAGCCCTCGGCGCTGGTCGGGAACAGCGCCCGCTGCAACGCGCCGTGCTCGGCCGGCACATAGGCCGCGGCGGCGCGGCCATCCAGCGCCAGGCGGGCGGCGGTCCAGAAGCTGACGAAATCGGTGCCGACCGGGTTGCCGGCCGGGTCCAGGCCGTCATGGACGCGGGCAAACCAGCTGCCGGCGAGCGCGGTGCCGACGATGGCCAGCACCACGCACCAGGCACGGGCGCGGCCGGGCGTGAGCCAGCCGGCGTCGCGGAGGAAGCGCACTAGGAGGAAGGAAGGCCTTCTTTTTCTGAAGAAAAAGAAGCAAAAAGACTTCCATCCGTGGTCCTTCGCGTGGCCCCGCTCAGGCTCCACCGCAAACGGATAAAAGTTTTTTGGTTCTTTTTTTCAAAAAAGAACACCTTCCTTGCCTGCCTTACCGAACGACCACAATCTGCCCGCCGAAGCTCCACCGTGAGCTGGTCGAGCGATTTCGCCACGATGTCGATCATCTCCTGCGTCTCCGCCTCGCTGATGATCAGCGGCGGCGAGAAGGCCAGGATGTCGACCGGCAGCGCGCGGCTGATCACGCCGTTCTGCTCGCACAGCTTCACCAGCCGGGCGCCGATCTTGTGCGCCGGGTCGAACTCTTGCGGGAGGCCTTGTCGGCCACCAGCTCGATCGCCGCCACCAGCCCCACGCCGCGGACCTCGCCCACCAGCGGGTGGTCGGCGAAGCGGCGCTTCAGCTCGGCCTGCATGATCGGCCCGACATGGCGGACGTGGTCGCCGATCTTGATCTCGTCGTAGATCTTCAGCGTCTCGACCGCGACCGCGGCCGGCACCGGATGGCCCGAATAGGTGTAGCCATGGGCGAAGGTGCCGATCTTGTTGCTCTCGTCGGCCAGCGCCTGGAAGATGCGCTCGTTCACCAGCACCGCCGAGATCGGCAGGTAGGAGGACGACAGCGCCTTGGCGCAGGTCAGGATGTCCGGCTGCATGCCCAGCGTCTGGCTCTCCATGATGCGCAGATTCTCGAGCGCCACCGCCGCACAGACCGGGTGGCCGGCATAGGTGACGCCGTGGGCATATTCCTTCTCGCCCTGGAAGATCGCCTCGCCGACGCGCGCGCCGAAGGCCACGGCCGCGATCGGCACGTAGCCCGAGGACAGGCCCTTGGCCATCGAGACCATATCGGGCGTGAAGCCCAACGTCTCGTGGCCCCACCAGTTGCCGGTGCGCCCGAAGCCGCAGATCACCTCGTCGGCCACCAGCAGCACGTCGTATTTCCTGAGGACGGCCTGGATCTTCTCGAAATACCCCTTGGGCGGCACGATCACGCCGCCGGCGCCCATCACCGGCTCGGCCCACATCGCGGCCACCGTGTCCGGCCCCTCGGCCAGGATCAGCTTCTCGAGCTCGTCGGCGCAGCGCGTGGCGAACTGCTCCTCGGTCTCGCCGTCCAGCGCGCCGCTGTACCAGTGCGGCGCCATGGTGTGGATGAAGCCCGGCAGCGGGGCGTCGAAGCTGCGATGGTAGTTGTTGATGCCGGTCAGCGAGGCGGCGGCGAGCGTGATGCCGTGATAGCCCTTCACCCGGCCGATGATCTTCTTCTTCTGCGGCCGGCCGACGGCGTTGTTGAAATACCAGATCATCTTGATGGCGCTGTCGTTCGCCTCGGAGCCGGAGTTGGCGAAGAACGCCTTGCTCATCGGCACCGGCGCGCGCTGGATCAGCATCTCGGCCAGGTCGATCATCGGCTCGTGCGACTTGGCGGTGAAGCCGTGGTAGAAGGGCAGCTTGCGCATCTGGTTGGCGGCGGCCTGCACCAGGCGCTCGTTGGAGAAGCCGAGGGCGGCGCACCACAGCCCGGCGACGGCCTCGATATAGCCCTTGCCGGCATCGTCGAACACGCGCACGCCCTCGCCGCGGCTGATCACCACCGGGCCGACCTCAAGATGGGTCTTCAGGTCGGTCACCGGGTGCAGCACGTTGGCGATGTCGCGCGCGGCGAGGGAGTTGAGGAGCGGCGGATTCATGAAACGACCCCTTCAGGAAATGCGAAGCGCAGCCTAGGGCTTTGCCGCGGGCTGGGAAACCCCCGGCCGTCGTCGCCCGCCCCGCGCGATCGGCCATCCACGCCGCCGCAGCACGTCCCGCCACCGGGGCACGGCAACACGCAGCAGCGAAGCGCGCTTCCGGCCCGCGCCCGCCGGCACGCCTTCGTGGCTGCGCCGGTTCCCGGCCGGGCGTCGTGCTAGCTCAATATTCCTTGACACGGACATTGATCTTGTGCTAGACGCCGCCGCATGACCAATGTGCGGCCCGCACCGAGCCCGCCCGGCCAGACGGCGCCCCGCGCCGCCCTGCTCGCCGCGCTGTGCGCGCTGCTCGCCAGTCAGGATCTGCTGCGCCTGCTGCTCGCGCCGCTCCTCGCGGTGGCGCGGAATGGCGCCTTGCCGTTCGCCGTCCGGCGCCGCCTCGCACCGCCGATGGCCGTGCCCGTGCAGGCGGCGCCGTTCGCCCTCCCGCGGCTGCACTGCGCCGCCTGCGGCCCCCTCCGTCGCCGCGGCCGGCGCGCGCCTGCGCGCCCCGTTGCGCCGCCTTCAGGAACGCGTCCATCCGCGCATTCGCCGCCGCGGCCAGCGCGCCGGGGAACAGGGTGAAGCCGTGCGCGCCGCCGGGATACACCGCCAGCTCCCCGGCATTGCCGGCGGCGACCCAGCGGGCGTGCATGAACAGCGAATCGTCCAGCAGCGCGTCCCGCGTGCCGATGGTGAACAGCGCCGGGCACAGGCCGGCCAGCTTCGCGTTCAACGGCGAGATGTCGGGGCTGCGGAAGTCGGTCACCCCGGGCAGGAAGCCCTCGCGGAACTTCTCGATGTCGAGCGTGCGCAGCACCAGGCGCTCGTTGCCGAACTGGCGCTGGCTCGGCGTCATGCCGAGGTCGAAGGCGCCGTAGACCAGGTTGGCGCCCCGGAACCCGGCATAGCCGTGGCGGTCGCGCATCCGCAGCAGGGTCACGGCCGAGAGATGGCCGCCGGCGCTTTCGCCGCCGATGGTGAGCCTGTCGGTGCCGAACTCGGCCTTCGCGTTGCGGGCGAGCCAGGCGGCGACGCCCTCGCAATCGTCGGGGCCGGCCGGATAGGGATGCTCGGGGCCGAGCCGGTATTCCACGCTCACCACCGCCTGGCCGGTGCTGTCGGCGATGCGCTCCAGCATCGGGTCCTGCTGCTCGGCCGAGCCCAGCACCCAGCCGCCGCCATGGATGTGCAGGTAGACGCCGGCGGGGCTGCCGGCGGGCATCACCGTGCGGACGGAAACCGCACGGCCGCCCACGTCGACCAGGCGGTTCTTCGCCCGCGGCGAGACGATCGGGGCCGGGAAGGGGCCATCGCCGCGCATGCGCGCCTCGCGCGTCACCTGGGCACCGATCTCCCACCAGTTGGGCAGCGGCGTCATGATGCTGGTCAGCGCCAGGTTGAAGGCGGCGGTCTCCGCGTCCACCGCTGCGGGCGCGAACCAGGCGGGATCGAGCGGTCCGGTCTTGCCGAGCGACATGGGATCGGTCTCCTCTGTTTCCCGGAGCCTGCAACGGAGTGCGCGACATGGAAAGCATCCTCGGCACATGGCGTCTCGTCGGGGAACGCGCCTGGGACGAGACCGGCGCTGCCCATCCGCCGATCTTCGGGCCGCAGCCCTTCGGCCTGGCCAGCTTCAACGCGGCCGGGCGGATGATGGCGGTGCTGTCGGACGGCCGGGCCGGGCCGCCGCCGCGCGCCTACGCATCCTATGCCGGGGCCTGCACCTTCGACGGCATGCGCCTGGTGACCGCGGTGGACGGCGCCTCCGAGCCGCGCTTCTTCGAGACGGCGCAGGTGCGCGAGGCGCGGTTCGAGGGCGGGCACCTGGTGCTGCGCCCGCCGCCGCGCCGCATCGGCGCGCGCGAGGTGAGCCGCGAGCTGACCTGGGAGCGCATCGCCGGCCCCGGTTGACAGCCCGCCGCGCGCGCCGATCCTGCCGCCGGCAACAGGACGGATTTTCCATGCAGATCACGGTCAACGGCGCCCGCCTGTTCTTCGACGTGGACGGCGCGACGCTGGTCCCCGACGGGCCGCGCATGCGCGAGCGGCCCACCGTCGTGCTGCTGCATGGCGGGCCGGGCGGCGACCACTCCACCTTCAAGCCGTCCTTCTCGACATCGCCCAGCTGTCTACCTCGACCATCGCGGCAACGGGCGCAGCGAGTACGGCGACCCGGCCAGCTGGAACCTCGACCAGTGGGGCGACGACGTGCGCGCCTTCTGCGACGCGCTCGGCATCGTGAAGCCGATCGTGCTCGGCTATTCCTTCGGCGGCATGGTGGCCCAGGCCTATGCCACGCGGCACCCGGAACACCCGGGGAAGATGATCTTCTACAGCACCTCGCCCAAGGTGGACCGCGAGGAGATCTACGGCGTGTTCGAACGCCTCGGCGGCGCCGCGGCCCGCGCGGTGGCCGAGGCGCGGTGGAAGACGCCGGGCCCGGAAAGCAGCGAGGCCTACCGGCAGGTCTGCTCGCCGCTCTACAACCGCCGCGGCACCAGGGATCCGGACGCCTATGCGCGCGCAGTGCGCAACGACGCGGTGGCCTTCCACTTCGCCGGCCCGGACCGCGAGACGGCGCGGCTCGATTTCCGCGACGGGCTGAAGCGCCTGCAATGCCCGACGCTGGTCATGGCCGGCGAGGACGACCCGATCACCCCGATCTCGCGCAGCGAGATCATCGCCTCCTGCGTGCCGGCCCATCTGGTGCGTTTCGCGCGCTTCGCGGATGCCGGGCACGGGGTGCACAACGACGATCCGGAAGCGGCGTTCAGGGTGCTGCGGCAGTTCATCCTGGAGTGCCAGGCGCAGTTGCTGAACAACAACGAGGCGGCGAACAGCCGAGAAGGAAGCATTGATCTTCTTCCCGCTGCCTCGCCGCCTCGTTGTTCAGCTTTCCTGTCTTCCTGACGCGGCTCAGTACTCGAACTGATAGGTAAGCCCCACGCCGGTCCCGCCGCTGCTGCCCGCCGCACCGGTGGCGCTGGTGCTGCCGCCGGTGCCGACATCGGCATGCAGCTTGAGCCCCTTGTAGAGGTCGATCTCCACCGTGGCCTGGGTGCCGCCGCTGCCGCCGGCATTCTGCTTGGCGCCCAGATACACCCCCGGCGCGATGGTGCGCCCGGCCGAGATGCTGGCGGCGGCGCCGTTGCTGCCGGCGCCGACCGAGAGCCGGTCCAGGCCGAGCTTCGCCCGCAGCGATTCCAGCGGCGAGATTTTCGGCCCCACCCCCGACAGCTCCGCCAGCGCTGCGGCAAGCTGCGCCAGCTCCACCGGCCCCAGCGTCGTGGCGCTGCGGTTGAACAGCAGCTGCGCCAGCACCTCGTCGGCCGGCAGCTCGGGCACCGAGGTCAGCGTGATCACCGGCTTGCTGGCATGCCCGGTGACCGCGACGGTGGCGATGATGGTGCCGGCCGTCCCGGTGGTGCTGGTGGAGGCCTTGAAGTCCAGCAGCGGGTCGATCGGCACGCCGCCGTCGAGGGTGACCGTGCCGGAGGTGAATCTCAGCACCTGTCCCGCCAGGGTGAAGCTGCCGCGGCGCAGGGTGAAGCCGCCGCTCGCCCGGGGTTCTGCCGCGTCGCCGCCGATGTGCAGCGTGCCGGCCAGCTCCGCATCGATGCCGCGGCCGCGGATGAAGATCTGGCCCGGCGCCCGCACCGTCACGTCGAGCGCGATGGGCAGCGGCGGGGCGGGCGGCGGCGCCGGCTGGTCGCCCGGGCGGCGGACGTTCAGCACCGGCACGCTGGCGGGCAGCGAATCGGGCACGGCGACGTCGGTGCGGCCGAGCGTGATGGCGCCCGACGCGGCCAGCCCGCCGGTGAGGCCGCCGGAGACGGCAAGGTCGGCATCGACCGCGCCGGTGACCAGCGCCGAGGACAGCAGCCGGGCCTGGCGCAGCGTGAGCGCCAGGCTGACCGGCAGCCCGTCGCCGAGCCCGAGCGTGCCCTGGCCGGCGATGGTGCCGCTGCCGGCGCGGGCGGTCAGCCGAGCAAGGCCGGATCGTCTCGCCGTCGCCGGTGATCTCGGCGGCGACGTCGCGCAGCCGCGCGCCGAGCGCGGTCCTGCAGGCTGCCGCCGGCCAGCGTGAGCCGGCCGGCGGCGCGAGGAGCCGCGGTGGTGCCGGTGATGCGGGCGTCGAGCGCGGCGTGCCGCGCAGCCGCCGGCCGGCGGCGAGGACGGCATCGAGCGCGGCGAGGCCGCTGCGGCCGGTGACGCGCAGGTCGAGCGGCCCCTGGCCGAGCAGCCCGGTGCCGGCGAGGGCGAGCGTGGTGTCGCCGGTCTCGGCCTTCGTCGAGCATGGCGCGGCTGCCGGCCAGCGTGGCGGTGGCGGCGAGGTTCAGGCCGCACCGCCTCGGCCGCGCCGTCCGCCAGCGCAGGCCGCTGCCGGTGAGGCGGATGGCGCCGGTGGGCGCCGCCAGGGTGCCGGCCAGGCGGGCGGTGGCCTGGAGCGGCCTTCGGCCTTCGCGTCAGGCACCGCGCGGCGGGCGAGCTCGAGCGGCAGGTCGCGCAGGCTGGCGGCAAGGTCGAGCGTGGGGGAGAGCCGGCCGGCCAGCTCCAGCCCGGCACCGCGCAGGCCGAGGCGGAGCCGGTCCACGGCGATGCCGTCGGCGAAATCGAGCCGCGCCGGGGCGGCGAGCGCCACCGTCTCGCCGCGCCAGGCGGCGCGGAGCTGCTGGAGGTCGAGCCGGCGCGCGAGGCTGTCGAGCAGTGCCGCCGCCGAGCCGGACCGGATCGCCGGGCAGGCCGGTGGTGCCGTCGAGCTTCAGGGCCAGCCGGTCGGGGCCGGCGGCATCGAGCGTCAGGCTGGTGGCCATCCCGCCGGCGGCGAGGCCGGTGACGGCAAGCTTCGCGTCCAGCATGCGTGCGCCCATCGGGTCGCGCAGCGTGGCGGCGAGGGTGATGCCGGCGGCGGTCGCGGTGCCGAGGCCAGCGCCGGTGGTGGGCGAGTTCGGCCTGGTCGGCGGCGAGCCTGGCCGACAACCGGCGCCGCCGCTGAGGGCGAGGCCGAGGACGCGGCCGGCCTCGTCGAGCTTCCTCGGCGCGGCGATCGTGTGCCCTGGGGCAGGGTGGCGCCGGGGGCGAGGGTCAGGTGGGCGCTGCCGGTGCCGGCGCCCGCAGCCGGCCCCGGCGGGAGGTCGAAGCGGAGGGTGCCGTCGGGGTCGCGGGCCAGCGCGGCCTCCAGGCCGACCAGGGCGCCGTCGAGCGTGCCGCCCACCGTGAACGTGCCGGCAGGATGCAGCGGCAGGCCGCGCAGCCGGGCCTCGGCGGTGACCGGCGTGGCGGGCGCGCCGGCCACCGCGATGTCGCCGGCGAGCCTGGCCTGCACGGCGAGATCGTCGGCCGGCCCGGTGGCACGGCCGTCGACGGTCATGCGCCCGCCGAGCGTGGGCACGAGTGCCGCGGGTCGGGCAGCGCGACCTGCCAGGCGGCGTCGGCGGTGGCAGCCTTCCAGTCGCCCTGCACGGCAAGCGCAGCGCCTTGCCGTCCAGGGTGAAGCGGCCGCCGGTGACGTCGGCGCGCCGCGCAGGGTGCCGGCCGCGGTGAAGGTGGCGCGGGGGCCGAGCAGGGCGGTGGCGGGTTCCGGGGCGGCGGTGATGGCAAGGGCGCCGGTCGCCTCCACGGCGAGCGCGCTGTCCTGCCAGCGCAGCTTCGCGGTGGTCTCGGCCGAGCCGGCCAGGGCGAGTCCGGTGATGGGTTGCAGCCGGGCGAGGTCGGGCAGCACCAGCTTCACCTCGCCGCTGCCGTCCTGTTGGCCGGTGCCGGCGATCTCCGCCAGCGGATGGCGCAGGGTGACGGCGAGCGGGCCGTCGAACGGGCCGTCGAGGGTGATGCGGACCGGCGCTTCGGCAAGCGGCTCGAAGCCGGGCGCGGCGATGCCCGCGATCTCGGCGGTCGCATGGAGCCGACCGTCGCCGGCGGTGGCATCGAGCGTGATCGCGGCGACGGCGATGGCGCCGGATGCGAGGCCATCGAGCCTGAGCCGCGCGGTCCCGCGCGGGGCGGCGAAGGGGCCTTCGACATGCGCCTCCAGCGTGGCGGCGCGGAAGCGAAGGTCGGGGCGCGGCGCCATTTCGGGAGCGGTGAGGGTGGCGTCGAGACGGCCGGACCTGCCCGGCACGTCCACCGTGCCGGACAACTCCGCCTTCAGCGGGCCGGCGCCCAGGCTCGCCTTCACGGCCAGGGCGGATAGCGGGCCGGCGGCGTTCGCCCTGGCGTCGAGGGGGCCGAGTTCCGGCAGGCCGGCGAGGCCGCCGACGAGGCCGCGGTCCGGCTCCTGCAACTCGAGCTGGGCCTGGATGGTGCCATCGGCGGCCTTGGCAGTGACGCGGTACTGGCCCGGCGCGCCGATGCGGGCGATGGCGAGCCGGGCCTCGCCGGCTTCGAGGGAGTCGATCGTGGCCGCGCCGTCCAGCGACAGCACGGCGGCGGTGCCGGCGACGGGTGGGGCGAGTTCGATGCGTTCGACGTGGAGGCGGCGGATGATGGCGCGGCCGGGCAGGCTGCCGCCGCCGGCGCCGCTGCCGCCCTCGGCGATCGGCAGGCGGGCGACCGCGATGCGGGTTGCACGGAGGTCCTCGATCAGGAGGTCGCGGGAAAGCAGGGCGGCGGGAGACCAGGCGATGTCCACGCCCTCGATGGTCAGCCAGACGCCCCTGGGATCGGCGATCTCGATCCGCGCGGCGTGGATGCCGCCGGGCAGGCCGATCGAGAGGCCGTGCAGTTTCGCCTGGCCGCTGCTGAGACGGGCAATGGCGTCGGCGAGGACGCGGCCGCCCGGGCCGGTGGCGAGGAAGGCGACCGCGGCGAGCGGCAGGCCGACCAGGATCAGCGCCGTCCACAGCAGGATGCGCAGTGCCCTAGAACGCATGGCCGAGCCCGATATACAGCTCGAACGCGTCGTCCTTCCGGCGCCGGTTCAGCGGCACCGCCACGTCCAGCCGCACCGGGCCGATCGCGGTGTAGTAGCGCACGCCGGCGCCGGCACCGACGCGGATCGGGCCGGTGAAGGGCACCCCGTCCTCGCTGACCTGCCCGGCATCGACGAAGGCCACCGCGCCCCAGCTTTCGAGGAAGCGCTGGCGGATCTCGATCGAGGCCGCATCGACCGAGGTGCCGCCCTGAGGCCGGCCGGAGGGGAATTGTGGCCCGACCGCCTGGTAGCGGAAGCCGCGGATGGTGCCGCTGCCGCCGCCGTAGAAGCGCTGGTCGGGCGGCACGTCGAACGGGCCGGCGCCGAGGATCGCTCCCGCCAGCGCCCGCCCCGCCAGCACCGTCCGGCCATTGCCCGACAGGTCCAGATAGGCCGAGACCGCGGCCTGCGCGATCACGAAATTCGCCTGGCCGATCCCGCCGAAGCTTGCAGTCGGCGTCAGCGTCAGCGACGCGCGCAGCCCGCTTGTCGGGTCGAGCAGGTCGTTGGCGCTGTCGTATTTCAGCCCGGCGGTCAGCTGGGCCAGCGAGTAGTCGCGCGTCACCGATTCCTGGACCACCTGCTCCTGCGTCATCGACAGGCCGAGGCTCGCGGTCCAGCGCGGCCAGAGCGGGCGGGTGACGGTGGCGGCAAGGGTCGCGCCGGTGCGGTCGTAGGCACGCAGGAATTCGCGGAAGGCGTTGAGCGAGACGGACAGCTTCTGGTCGCGCTGGAGCCAGTCGGGCACGGTCAGCGCCGCGCCCAGCGCGTAGCCCGGCTGCACGTTGGCCGAGCCGCCGAGCCCGGTGACGGCGGCCGAGAGCGCGAGCTGCTCGGCGCCGCCGAACAGGTTGCGGTGGGTCCAGGAGAAGCTGGCGCTGCCGCCCTGGTCGGTGGAGAAGGCGGCGCCGAGGTTGACCACACGCAGCGGCCGCTCCTGCACCCGGACGCGGACCGGCAGGGTGCCGTCGGGGTCGGTCGCGGTGCCGGGCTCCACCACCACCGAGGCGAAGGTGCCGGCGGCCAGCAGGTCCTGCCGCGCCCGGGCGATCCGCAGCGGGTCGAACCGCTCGCCCGGCCTCAGGCCGAGGCGCGTGCGCGCGTAGGCCTCGTCCACCCGCTCCAGTCCCGCGATGCTGACGGCGCCGATCACGACCACGGGTCCGGGCTGGACCGGGAAATCGACGTTCAGCGCGCCCGCTTCCAGCGTCGCCACCGGGTCGGAGACCCTGGCGAGCGCGTGGCCGGCGGCCTGGAGCGCGGTCAGCAGCCTTGTCTGGGCGGACAGCACGTCGGCAGCGCGGGCCGGGGCGCCGGGGGACAGGCCGAGCGCGGGCGGCGGGGGGCCGCCGTTGACGGTGACCCGGCCGAGCGGGAAGACCGGGCCGAGCGAGAGCGCGACCGCGACCGTGGCGCGCTGCCCGGCCGGCAGCGCGTCCAGCAGGTCGGGCAGGTCGGGGTCGTCGAGCGGGCGGCCGGCGACCGTGATGGCGACCTTGCCGCCGTAATAGCCCTGCGAATTCAGCACCGCCTGGATGCGCCCGACATCCTCGCGCGCCCGCAGCACCAGCGCGAACGGACCGACGCGCGCCTTCTCCCGCAGCTCCAGCAGCGAGGCGGTCTGCCGCACCAGCCCGTCCACGGTGGCGTCGCCGGAAGGCGGGATCGTCACGTCGTAGGGAACGATCTCGGCGCCGCGCGAGGTCTGCCCCAGGGCCAGGACGGCAAGCAGGATGGCAGCGTGCCGGCGCTGCCGGGGGGAGGGAAGGAACAGCATGCAGGGGGCAAACTAGGGGCTATTCCATACGGTTCCCAGTCAAGCTCTGGTCATGCGCGACGCGGGCGGGCAAGACTGCCGCCAGCCATGGGGGGACCCGCGATGAAGAGGCTGCTGCTCGCCCTGCTGCTGCTGTCCGGCCCGGCGCTCGGGCAGACGAAGCTGACGCTCGGCACCGACTGGCTGGCCGAGGCCGAGCATGGCGGCTTCTACCAGGCGGTCGCCAAGGGATTCTATGCGCGGCGCGGGCTGGAGGTGAGCATCCGCATGGGCGGGCCGCAATCCAACCCCGAGCAGGCGATCGCGCTGGGGCTGGTGGACGTGCAGATGACCTCGGGCAGCTTCGGGGTGCTGAACCTGGTGAAGCAGAACATCCCGGTGGTGGCGGTGGCGGCGCTGTTCCAGAAGGATCCGCAGGTGCTGATCGCCCATCCCGGCCAGGGCAATGATTCGCTTGCCGCGCTGAAGGGCAAGCCGATCATGATCTCGGCCGGCGCGCGCAACGGCTACTGGCTGTTCCTGAAGGCGCGGTTCGGCTTCACCGACGACCAGATCCGCCCGTACAATTTCCAGATGGCCCCGTTCCTGGCCGACAAGGCGGCCATCCAGCAGGGTTTCGTGACCTCGGAGCCGTATCAGATCGAGCGGGTGTCGGGCATCCGGCCGGTCGTGCACCTGCTCGCCGATGCCGGCTATGCCAGCTATTGCGACCTGCTGCTGGTGCAGGCGAAGACGGTGAAGGAGAAGCCGGAGCTGGTGCGCGCCTTCGTCGAGGCGTCCATCGAGGGCTGGTATTCGTATCTGTACGAGGATCCGGCGCCCGGCAACGCGCTGATCCGGGCCGCCAACCGCGACATGACCGACGATACCATCGCCAACGCGATCCGGCTGATGAAGCAGTACGGGCTGGTCGATTCCGGCGACGCCGAGGCCCTGGGCGTCGGCGCGATGACCGACGCGCGCTGGAAGGCGTTCTTCGACACCGCGGTGGCGGCGGGGCTGCACGCGCCGGACCTGAACTACCGGGCCGGCTACACGCTCGACTTCGTCAACCGGCGGCACGGGATCGGGATGCGCAGGCCCTGATGCTGCGGCTGGAGGGGATCGGCAAGACCTTCGCCAACGGCACGGTGGCGCTGGACGGTCTCGACCTCGCCCTGCGGCCGGGCGAGTTCGTTTCCCTGCTCGGCCCGTCGGGCTGCGGCAAGTCCACCGCGCTGCGGCTGATCGCCGGCCTGTCGGAGCCCAGCGCGGGGCGCGTGCGCTGGCAGGGCGCGCGGGCCCGGCTCGGCTTCGTCTTCCAGGAGCCGACGCTGATGCCCTGGCGCACGGTGCTGGCCAATGTGCGCCTGCCGCTGGAACTGGATGGCGGCGACCCGGCGGCGGCGCGGGCGGCCATCGCCCGGGTCGGGCTCGCGGGGTTCGAGGACGCCTATCCGCGCCAGCTGTCCGGCGGCATGAAGATGCGTGCCTCGATCGCCCGCGCGCTGGCCACGCGGCCGGGCCTGCTGCTGCTGGACGAGCCGTTCGCGGCACTCGACGAGATCACCCGGCTGCGCCTCAACGACGACCTGCTGGCGCTGTGGGCCGAGGCGGGGCTGACGGTGGCCTTCGTCACCCACAGCGTGTTCGAGAGCGTCTATCTGTCCACCCGCATCCTGGTGATGACGAAGCGGCCGGGCCGCATCGCCGCCGACATCGCCATCGACGGGCCGCAGCCGCGCGACGAGGGGTTCCGCACCAGCGCCGCCTACAACGCGCAGTGCCGGGACGTCTCGGCGGCGCTGAAAGGCGCGATGTCGTGAAGGCGTTGCCGCCGGTGCTGGTCGGCGTGGTGCTGCTGGCGGGCTGGGAAGCGCTGGTGCGCGCCGCCGGGCTGCCGCCCTATCTGCTGCCGGGGCCGGTCGCGGTCGTGCATGCGCTGGTGGCGGACTGGGAGAGCCTGTGGGAATCCCTGCTGGTCACGCTGAAGGTGACGTTCCTGGCGCTGGCGGCGGCGGTGCTGGGCGGCGGCGGGCTCGCCATCCTGTTCGCCCAGTCGCGCTGGATCGAGCGCAGCCTGTTTCCCTACGCCGTGGTGCTGCAGGTGACGCCGATCGTCGCGATCTCGCCCCTGATCCTGATCTATGTGCGCGACACCACGCTCGCCCTGCTGATCTGCGCCTGGATCGTCGCCTTCTTTCCGGTGCTGTCGAACACCACGATCGGGCTGCGCTCGGCCGATCGCGGGCTGGAGGAGCTGATGCGGCTGTACGGCGCCGGGCGCTGGCAGATGCTGTGGAAGCTGCGCCTGCCGGCGGCGATGCCGTATTTCCTGGCCGGGCTGCGCATCGCGGGTGGCCTCAGCCTGATCGGGGCGGTGGTGGCGGAATTCACCGCGGGCACGGCGACGGCGGGCTCGGGCCTTGCCTACCGCATCCTGGAAAGCGGCTACCGGCTGGACATACCGCGGATGTATGCCGCGCTGGCGCTGCTGTCGCTCGCGGGAATCGCGATCTATGGCGCGCTCGGGCTGCTGTCATGGCTGGTGCTGCGGCGCTGGCACGAGAGCGCGATGGCGCATGACCGATAGAGGGAGGAACCCACCATGAAATACGGCCAGCTGATCGAGTATGCGGATGCCACGCCCGAGGCCCGCGCGGTGTTCGACGACATCAAGGCCAGGCGTGGCGTGCCGGACGTGAACAACGCCTGGAAGGCGATGGCGCGGCATCCGGCGGTGATGAAGCGGTTCTGGGAGCGGGCGCAGCAGGTGATGGCGCCGGGCGCGCTGGACGCCAAGACGAAGGAGCTGATCTACCTCGCGGTCAGCGTCGCCAACGGGTGCCACTATTGCAGCGCCTCTCATTCCAGTCTCGCCAAGGGCAAGGGCGTGACCGAGGAGGAGCTGGCCGAGATGGTGGAGATCATCGGGCTCGCGCTGCAGGGCAACAGCTACGCGACGTTCTATGGCCAGGACGTCGATCCGGCGTTGAAGGGATAGTCAGCCGACGCCGGCGATCGCCGCCACGGCGCCGGCGCCGAGCAGGATGAGCGGATGCACCCGGGTGAACAGCGTCGCCGCCGCCACCGCGGCGGTGATGGCGGCCAGGCCCGGCGTGCGGTCGGCGCCCTCGGCCACGATCAGGGCCGCGGCCATGAACAGCCCGACCGTGACCGGGGTGATGCCGGCCTGCACCTTGCGCCGCCAGGGCGCGGCGCGGAAGCGCTCCCAGCCATGGGCGACGCAGACAGTCAGGATCGAGGAGGGCGCGATCATGCCCAAGGTGGCGACGGCCGCGCCGGGAAGCCCGGCGACGCGCAGCCCGATCAGGGTGGAGACCAGCATGTTCGGCCCGGGTGCGGCCTGGGCCAGCGCGAACAGGGCGGCGAAATCGGCGGCGCTGAGCCAGCCGTGCACCGCCACCGCCTCGCGCTGCATCTCCGGCAGCACCGTGTTGCCGCCGCCGAAGGCGAGCAGCGAGAGATGCCCGAAGAGCAGCAGCAAGGCGAGCAGTTCGTCCGTCACCGGCGCCACCACATGGCGGCGATGGCGAGCGGTGCCATCACCGCCATCACGGTCAGCAGCGGCAGGCGCAGGGCCCAGCTCGCGACGAAGGTCATGGCCGCGAGCAGGAGCGCCAGCCAGTCGCCGCGGATGGGGGCGGCGATCTTCAGCGCGGTGGCGATGATCAGCCCGGCCGCCGCCGCCGCGAGCCCGGCGAAGGCGCGGCGCACCGATGGGTGCTCCTGGAAGCGGGCGTAGAACAGGCCGAGCGCGATGACGATGACGAAGGGCGCCGCCATCAGCCCCGGCGAGTGCGGCGAGAGCGCCAGGCAGGCCGCGGAAACGCAGCCCCATGGCGGCGGCGAGGTTGATCACGTTGCCGCCGGGCAGGAACTGGCACAGCGCCAGCAGGTCGGTGAACTCGGTGCTGCCCATCCAGCGCCGCTGCTCCACCACCATGCGGCGGACATGCGGCAGCACGCCGCCGAAGCCCATCAAGCCGGCGGCGAGGAAGCCGCCGAACAGCCCGGCGAGGCTGGGGACGACCAGCGCGGAGCGATTGGAGGAACTCTCGGACATGCGGCATTCTTAGGCGGATTCGAGGGCGAGGGATATGAGCGGATATTGCAGGATCGCACCGGGCCATCCGGTGCACGACGCCTACCACGCGACGGAATACGGCTTCCCGTCGCGCGACGAGACGGTGCTGTTCGAGCGGCTGGTGCTGGAGATCATGCAGGCCGGGTTGTCCTGGGAGCTGGTGCTGAAGCGGCGCGCGGGGATGCGGGCGGCCTTCTCCGGCTTCGCGGTGGATGCGGTGGCCGCCTATGGCGAGGCGGATGCGGCGCGGCTGCTGGCCGATCCGGCGATCATCCGCAACCGGCTGAAGGTGGCCGCGATCATCGAGAACGCGAAGCGGGTGCAGGCGCTGCGCGCCAGCCATGGCGGGTTCGCCGGCTGGCTCGATGCCCACCACCCGCTGGACAAGCCGGCCTGGGTGAAGCTGTTCGGCAGGACGTTCAAGTTCACCGGCGGCGAGATCGTGGGCGAGTTCCTGATGAGCCTGGGCTACCTGCCGGGCGCGCATGCTGAGGACTGCCCGGTGCATGCGCGGATCGTGAAGCTCGGCACGGGGGCGAAGGGGGCGCCGTGGCGGAGGGGGTAGCCGCACCCCCCTTCAAAGCCCAAGCGTCTTCATCACCCGCCAGATCATCGCCCAGACCAGCTCCGCATCGGCCGGCCCGAAGCGGATATGGGCGTAGAGCAGCAGCGTGGCGTGCGCGGCCAGGATGCCGAGCCCTGCCAGCGTCCAGGCCCGGCGCGACAGGCGCGCGCCGCCGCCGAGCAGCAGCGTGCCGAGCGCGGTGGCCGTGAAGAACGGGTAGAATTCCTGCCGGTAGCGGAAGTTCATGAACACCAGGCCGAGCATCAGCAGCGCCGGCAGCGTGAGCCCGCCGGCCAGCGCGACCAGCCCGGGCAGCGCGCGCCACGCGGCGCGCAGCCGGGCGACGAACAGGGCGGAAAGCAGGACCAACAGCGGGTCGGTGGCGAGGAAGCTCGCCGGCGGCAGCTCGATCTCCACCATGCGCTGGCGGTATTCGGCGAAGATCATGGTGCCGCGGATGATGATGAAGCAGACCGGCAGGAAGTAGTAGAGCAGCCCGAACCAGATGCGGGCGAAGGCGAACTCGCCGGATGCGAGGATGCGCGCCATCCGGCCGGGATAGAGCAGCGTCATGCCCTGGAGGCGCAGGTCGGCGACCGTGAACGGGTTGCCCCACCGGCCCAGGTTCACCGCGAGGGTGACGGCGAGGAAGGCAGCGAGCAGGAGCAGGGCCACGCGGTTGCCGGGGCCGAGCAGGCGGATGAGCCAGGCGCGCGGCGCGAGGCGGCCGGGCCAGGCGCGCCACAGCAGCAGCAGGCCGAGCGCGGCATACAGGCCGAGCCCGGTGGAGACGCGGGTGCTCAGCGCAAGTCCGGCCGCCAGCGCCATCAGCCGCAGCAGCCGCGGCGTGAAGCCGCCGAGCAGCCCGCGCAGGGCGGCGGCGACGAACAGCGCGGCGAAGGCGGCAGCCCAGAACGTCACTTCCTGGTACACCGACGCCCGCAGGAACTGCACCTGCGGGCCGCCCAGCGCGGCGCAGGCGGCCAGCGCGGCCAGCAGGCGCCGGGCTTGGCGGTTGCCGTCGAGCGATGCCGCAACCGCGCCGATGGCGCGAAGCTGCCAGTAGAGGCCGAGCCCGGCCGCCAGCAGGGTGGAGAGGTGGGTCAGGTCGGCCAGCAGCGCGCCCCGCGGCAGGGCCAGGAGCGGCAGGCGCAGCAGGGCCGGAAAGATGCCGAAATAGGCGTAGGCCCTGCCGTCGCGGTAGAAGCCCTCGGCGCGCACCGCGTCGGGGGCGACGTCGAGCCGGCCTTGCGCCAGGTGCTCGATCATCGAATTGAAGATGTAGCCGAAGGTGGTCGGGCGCAGCAGGTCGAAGCTGAACCCGGTCAGCAACGCGGCGTACCAGCACGTGCAGAGCAGGGCCGCCGCGGCGGCCCAGCGCCGATCGTCTGGCCGATCGGTCATTCGCGCCGGTAGGTGACGACGGAGCCGTCGCGGGCGACGGCGCGCAGCCCGGCCCAGGTGCCGTCCGGCTCGTACCAGAGGTCGAGCGCCGAGGGGCCGGTCAGGGCAAGGCGGGTGGCCTGGACGGTGGCGCCGGAGGCGAGCGCGACCGGCTCCATCCCGCCGCGGGCGACGGCGAAGGTGAGCAGCTCGCCATCCTGCGGGTTGATCATCGGCGCCTCGACCTCGCGGCGGTTCCAGTGGGTGGCGGCGATCGCACCCGGAGGCGCAACATAGCGGCCGGATTTCGATCCATCCACCGCCAGGCGGCCGGCCTCGCGCGTGGCGCGCATATGGGCCCTGGTGCCGTCGTCGTTGGTCTCGGCCTGGATGGCAAGCAGGGTGTCGCCCTGCCAGGTTTCGGTGGCGCGGAGCGCGTAGCGGAAGACCGGGATGGGGCCAATGCGGACCACGTAGTCGACGGCGATGGCCACGGTCAGGCTCGCGCCGTCGCGCCGGAAGTCGAGGCGATGGGTGCCGAGCGGGCTGCCGTTGCGCAACGCCAGGAAGGCGAGCGTGCCGGAGGGCGGGACGGCGGCGCGGGCGGGCAGCGCCGCCATGCCGAGCAGGGCCGCCCGCCTGGTGAGTGCGCGCATGTTTGCCTCTCCTGCCGTGCCCCCGTAATACGCGCGCAACGCTGTTCCGGATGCCGTGACATGGATGCCAGGCCTGAAGTTTCGCCCCGCGTGCGTGCCACGGGCGCGCCGCCGATCCCGGCCGCGCGGGCCTGGGCGGCGCGCTATGACGGGCGGGCGGGGCCGGAGATCGACCTGACCCAGGCGGTGCCCGGCTATCCGCCGCACCCGGCGATGCTGGAGCGGCTGGCCGCGGCCGCGGCCCCCCGAGCCGCCGCCGGCGATGGACCGATCGAGGGCGACCCCGCCCTGCGCGAGGCGCTGGCGGCCGACATGGCGGGAAGCTACGGGGCGGCGATCGCGCCCGACCGGCTGGCGATCACCGCCGGCTGCAACCTGGCCTTCGTGATGGCGGCCACCGCGGCCGCCGCGCCGGGCGAGGCGGTGATGCTGCCGGCGCCGTGGTATTTCAACCACCACATGGCGCTGACGATGCACGGCGTGGAGACGGTGCCGCTGCCCTGCCGGGCGGAGGACGGGTTCGTGCCGGACCCGGTGGCCGCCGAGCATCTGCTGACGCCGGCCGTGCGCGCGGTCGTGCTGGTGACGCCGAACAACCCGACCGGGGCGGTCTATCCGCCCTCCGTGATCGCCGCCTTCTCGGCGCTGTGCCGGCGGCGGGGGCTGTGGCTGATCCTGGACGAGACCTATCGCGATTTCCTGTCCGAGGGGGACGTGCCGCACTCGCTGTTCGCCGATCCGGACTGGGCCGACCACCTGGTGCACCTCTATTCGTTCTCCAAGAGCTACTGCATTCCCGGCCATCGCGTCGGCGCGATCGCCGCCGGCGGCACGTTCAGGGCCGAGCTGCTGAAGGTGATGGACACGATGCAGATCTGCCCGCCGCGGGCGGCGCAATCGGCACTTGCCTGGGCGATCGAGGGGCTGCGCGGCTGGCGCCACGGCAATCGCGCGCTGATGGCATCCCGCGCCGAGGCGTTCCGTGCGGCGGCGGCGCAGATCGAGGGCTGGCGGCTCGACGCGCTGGGCGCCTATTTCGCCTATATGCGCCTGCCGCCGAACCTGCCGGACGCGGTGGCGACGGCGGAGCGGCTGGCGTCGGAGCACGGCCTGGCGTCGTTGCCGGGGCCGTTCTTCGGCCCGGGGCAGGAACGCCATCTGCGGCTGGCTTTCGCGAACGTGGACGCCGCGGCGATCGGGCGGATTCCGTCGCGCCTGCGGTGATTGACGCGGCGCCGCGGGGGAGGGCAGGAACAGGGATGCCCCGCCCTCGGGAGACCCGCATGCCGGCCGCCTGCCCGTGATCGCCGAGACCGCCGATGCCACGGGCCTGGACCTGACGCCGGAGGCGGTGCTGCGCCGCGTGTTCGGCTATACCGATTTCCGCGGCCTGCAGCGTCCGGCCATCGATCACGTGCTGGCCGGCGGCGACGCGCTGGTGCTGATGCCCACCGGCGGCGGCAAGTCGCTCTGCTACCAGGTGCCGGCACTGTGCCGCGCCGGCACCGCCATCGTCGTCTCGCCGCTGATCGCGCTGATGGACGACCAGGTGGCGGCGCTGCGCCAGCTGGGCGTGGCGGCCGGCGCATTGCATTCCGACCTCGACCCGGAGGAGGCGCGGGCGACCGGGCGGGCGCTGGATGCCGGGGAGCTCGACCTGCTCTACGTCTCTCCCGAGCGGCTGCTGCTGTCGGGCACGCTGGAGCGGCTGGCGCGGCGGCGGATCGCGCTGATCGCGATCGACGAGGCGCATTGCGTGAGCCAGTGGGGGCACGAGTTCCGGCCCGAATACCGCGACCTGGCGCAGCTGCCGGAGCGGTTTCCCGGCGTGCCGCGCATCGCCCTGACCGCCACCGCCGACCCGCGCACGCGCGAGGACATCCTGCACGCGCTGGCGATGGATCATGCGCAGGTGTTTGCCGCGAGCTTCCACCGCCCCAACCTGCACATCGCCGCCGAGGCCAAGCTGGGCGAGACGGCGCAGCTCGCCGCCCTGCTCCAGCGCCATCCGGGGGAGGCCGGCATCGTCTATTGCGGCAGCCGGGCCAAGACCGAGCGCGTCGCCGCCTGGCTGAACGGCAAGGACATGCCGGCGGTCGCGTTCCATGCCGGGCTGCCGGCCGACGAGAAGCGGGCGGCGGCGAAGCGGTTCCGTTCCGGCGAGGCGGTGACGGTGGTGGCGACCATCGCCTTCGGCATGGGGATCGACCGGCCCGACGTGCGCTACGTCGCCCATCTCGACATGCCGGACAGCCCGGAGGCGTATTACCAGCAGATCGGCCGGGCCGGGCGCGACGGCGACCCTTCGGAGACGCTGCTGCTGTATGGCGGCGAGGACATCGCCCGGGCGCGGTACTTCCTGCAGACCTCCGGCGCCGGGGAGGAGCAGAAGCGGGCGATGAAGGTGCGGCTGGAGGCGATGATCGCGCTGACCGAGACCGCCGGCTGCCGCACCCGCGCCCTGTTGCGCTGCTTCGGCGAGGAGCTGGGCCAGGAATGCGGCCATTGCGACAATTGCGCGGCCCCGGTGAACATGTTCGACGGCACGACGGAGGCGCAGAAGGTGCTGTCCGCCGTCTATCGCACCGGGCAGCGCTTCGGGGCGCTGCACGTGGTGAACGTGCTGCTCGGCAAGATGACCGATGCGGCGGCGCAATGGGGCCATGACCGGCTGCCGACCTGGGGCATCGGCGCCGACCGTTCGGCGAATTTCTGGCGCGGGGTGATCCGCCAGCTGATCGCCAAGGGCGCCCTGGATGTCGAGACCGGCGAGTTCGCGACCGTGCACCTGGTGACCGACAAGGCGCGGCCGATCCTGCGCGGCGAGGAGCGGGTGATGCTGCGCGAGGAGGCGCCGCCGCGCGACCGCAGGCGCGGCTCGCCCGAGCGCAGCAGCCGGGCGCGGCCGGAGGCGGCGGCGCTGTCGGTGGAGGGGAGCACGCTGTTCGACGCGCTGCGGCTGTGGCGTTCGTCGGAGGCGAAGGCGCAGGGCCTGCCGCCCTACGTGATCTTCCACGACGCCACGCTGCGCGACATCGCCGCGGTGCGGCCGGCGACGCTGGCGGAGCTGGGGCAGGTGAAGGGCGTGGGCGCGCAGAAGCTGGCCCGCTACGGGGCCGGGGTGCTGGCGGTGCTCGGGGCCGGGCTGGCGCGGGGCTAGAGCATGATTGTTTCAGGTTGACTGATAGCCTGAGTTTCTGAGGTAGTTGTTGCATTCTGTTGGTGTGACCCTTTGAAGTGCGCGGGCGAACCCACTGCAGACGGCATCAACGGAGGTGGCGTTTTCCTTGCGGAGAAGCTCCTTGAGCTTGGCGAACGCCTGTTCGATGGGGTTGAGG
>JBGAIK010000369.1:0-2984 GCA_044225615.1 Acetobacteraceae bacterium
GGCTGAGCCGGCGGGGGGCGCCGTTCTCCGGATGCGATCCCCCTCCGGGCGCGTGCCCGGTCCGGCCGCGTGCCCCAGGACCGCCGGCCGGCCGGCCTCACGCCTCAGCCGGCAGCGTTGGACAGCCCGCCGGGCACCGCGCGCAGGGTGGGCCGCGAGAGGATGCGGTCGAGCCGCTCGTCCAGCGTGGAGACGTTGAACGGCTTGCGGATGATGCTGTCGGTGACCACCGTCTCGTCCTCGCCCATGTCGGCGTGGCCGGTCATGAGCAGGGTGCGCAGGCCGGGGCGGATGCGCTGCAGCCGCTCGATCAGGTCGACACCGTTCATGCCCGGCATCACGTAGTCGACCAGCACGGCATCGAAGCTGGAATCGCGCTGGACGACGGCGAGCGCCTCCTCGGCGGTGGAAACCAGCTCCACCGCATAGCCGCGCTCGGCCAGCATCTCGCCGGCCATCTGGCGGACATCGTTGTCGTCATCGACCACGAGCACGCGGGAGCGGCGGCGCGGCGCACTGCCGCGGGCACTGGGCTCGGGGCGGGCGGCGGCGGGCAGGGCGGTGGCGCGGGGCAGCAGCAGCGTGACCGTGGTGCCCTCGCCGACGCGGCTTTCGATGCGCACGTCGCCGCCGGACTGCACCGCGAGCCCGTGCACCTGCGACAGGCCGAGGCCCGAGCCGCGGCCGGGGCCCTTGGTGGTGAAGAACGGCTCGAACACGCGGGCGGCGACTTCGGGCGTCATGCCGGTGCCGGTGTCGGAGACGCGCACGGCGACGTATTCGCCCGCCGGCAGCGGCCCGCCGATGTCCTGGGTGACGTTGCGGGTGGAGATGGTGAGCACGCCGCCCTCGGGCATCGCGTCGCGGGCGTTGATGGCGAGGTTGATGATGGCGGCCTCGACCTGGCCGGAATCGACCATGGCGGGCCACAGGTCCTGCACGAGGTCGGTCTGGATGCGGATTGAGCGGCCGAGCGTGCTGCCCAGCAGGTTCGACAGCGCGACGACCGCGAGGTTGAGGTCGGTCGGCGTGGGCAGGAGGCGCTGGCGGCGGGAGAAGGCGAGCAGCTGGCCGGTGAGCTTGCTGCCGCGCTCGGCGGCCTGGAGCGCGTTGTCGACGAGGCGCACCAGCGCGTCCTGGCCGGCGGGCATGCGGCTGCGCAGCAGATCGAGCGCGCCGACGATGGCGGTGAGCAGGTTGTTGAAGTCGTGCGCGATGCCACCGGCGAGCTGGCCGACCGCCTGCAGCTTCTGGGCCTGGCGCAGGGTGGCCTCGGTCTTCTCGCGCTCGGCCATTTCCACCTGGAGGCGGTTGCGGCTTTCGGCGAGATCCTGCGTGCGCTGCTCGACGCGGGTTTCGAGCGTGGCGTTGAGGTCTTCGAGCTGGGCGCGCTGGCGGCCGAGGGCGGCGGCCATGTCGTTGAAGGCGCCGGCGAGGCGGCCGAACTCGGACTTCGAGGATTCGCGCAGCCGGGCCCGGGCGGTGAGGTCGCCGGAGGACCAGCGGCGGGCGGCGGCGAGCAGCGTCTCGGTGGGGCGGCGGACGAAGCGCTGGCCGACGATGAGGGCGAGGATGAGCGAGAGCAGCGCGCCGGCGGCGATCAGCAGCGTGCCCTGCAGGGTGGTGCGGTCGAGCTCGGCGAGCATGTTGGGCAGGTGCATGCCGATGCTGACGAACAGCCCGACCGCGCCGTCGGCCGGGGGCACGAAGCCGATCATCCGCTCCTTGCCGTCATAGCCCATGACCACGGCGTTGCCGCGGGCGGGGGCGGAGATGTAGGGCCGCACCGGCGGCGGGAACAGCTTGCCGACGAACTTGTCGTGCTCGGGGAAGCGGGCGACGGTCACGCCGTTGCGGTCGGCGATGCCGATGGTGCTCTCGGCCGGGCGCTTGAGCTCGCCGAGATGGGCGCCGAGCCAGTCGAGGCTGAGACCGACGATCACCACCGCCTGGCGGCCCGAGTTCATGGTGAAGGGCAGGCACAGCGGCAGGGCTGCGCCGCGGCTGGGCGAGGCGGGCATGTAGGTGCCGACGTCGAACTTGCCGCGGGCGATGATGTCGCGGACATGGGCGATGTCGCCGGCGGAGGCGAAGGTGGAGGCGGTGGCCTCGGTGGAGCAGATGATCTGCCCGTCCTGGGCGATCACGCTGATCATGTTGTAGCTGGGCAGCTCGCCGCGCAGGCCGATCAGGTCGGCACGGCAGGCGGCCTGGTCGCCGGCCTTGACGCTGCCGAAATGGGCGATGGCGAGGCTGAACTGGCGGGCACCCTCGACCACGTTGGAGAGGTCGGCATTGAGCAGCTCGGCCTGGCGCAGCGCCTCGCCGGCGATCCGGCCGCGGCCTTCCTCGCGCAGGTTGTGCTGCATGTAGGCCATGACGAGAATGGCCGGCAGCGTCGCCACCGCGACGAGGATGAGCAGCCGCGTCAGAAGATTGGTGCGTGACACGCCGACGTCTCCCATAGGGGCCAGGACGGACGAAATGCCGCGCATAGACCCCAGGCAGCCATTGTAACGGAAATCAACAACGCGCGAGCGGGCGCGGACAGGCCCATGATCGAAGCATTATAGGAGCGTTACAGCCCCCCGTTCAACGCCAAAACAGCGGCGGTCGCCGCGGCGATCCGGCGCGGCTCCTGGCGGCGGGCCACGGCGCACCCGGCGGGTGGCATGGTATCCGGCGAAAGTGGTGCGGTTGAGCGGAGCGAGATCGCACCCGCGCGATGGGTTGGTGGGCGGCATCGCGCCGGACCAAGGGGTGCGCTTGAGCGGAGCGAGATCGCATCCGCGCGATGGGTTGGTGGGCGGCATCACGCCGGACCAAGTGGTGCGGGTGGTCGGAATCGAACCGACACTCCTTGCGGAACCGGATTTTGAGTCCGGCGCGTCTACCAGTTCCACCACACCCGCACGCCTGGGCGACCAGTATAGGGCGCCACGCCCGGATGACCACCCCCGCCGGCGCATGGCGATCGCCATTTG
>JBGAIK010000048.1:0-24329 GCA_044225615.1 Acetobacteraceae bacterium
ACTGCAGAAGAACGCGCACGCATGTCTCTCTCCTTCGCTGGATCGGATGATGCGAGGAGAATGCGGGCCGGCGGCCGGCGGTTCCCCGCCCACGGTGCTGTGAAGCCGGCCGGCGCGGCGCGGGCGAAACGTCAGGGGGTGGGGAGCGTGCGGGGGGCGTCGAGCGCGAAGCGGATGGCGCGGCGGGTGCCGGCCGGGGGCACGGCCTCGGCGCCGAGCTGGCGGAGGTAGGATTCGGCGAGGCGTCCGCGCAGGAAATCGAGCTCCACCGGGCTTTCGCCGTCGTCGGCGATGGCGAGCGTGAAATGCGGGTCGTCGAACGCGAGCGTGACCCGCACCGTGCCGCCGGTGGCGGCGGCGCGATCGAGCGCGGGGGGAGCCACGACGGCAATGTAGAGACAGAGCGCGATCGCCTGGTTGAGGCCCATGCCGTGCTCGATGGCGGCCATCTCGGTGGACAGGACGCCGGCGGGGATGCCGCCGATCTGGACCAGGCTGTCGAGCACCTCGCCGACCAGGCCGTTGACCGGGACGGAGGTGAGCTCGGGCGCCGCGTACATGACCTGATGGGCGATGGCCATGGCCTGGACATGCTCCTCGATGAAGCGCAGGTCGTCGCGCCGCTCGGGCGGGCGCATGCGCTTCTGGAGGTTGAGCAGGCTGGCGATGATCTGGAAGTTGTTCTTCACCCGGTGGTGAAGCTCGCGCAGGACGTCGTCGGGCTGCCTCATGGACGGGTTGAGTCCGCGCGCGGGGGGGCACGGCGGCCGGCAGCGTCCGATGGGGTCACCGTGTCATCCTTTCCTGCCCGGCGCCCCGGAGGGGCCGCCGGCGACGCGGCGCACCGCCCCGCCTGCCGCCGGATCCGGCCAGGGGGGCGTGCGGTCGCGACAAAATCATCTCAGCGCGGGAACTCCTGCCGCGGCGGAAAGTTCCATACCACGGATGCGCGCCCATATCACCCAATCGGGATGGTGGCGGGATTGCCCCGGCGGGGGACGGAACGCAGCATGGCGAAGGCCCGCACCGGAGCGACCGGCGCGGGCCGACAGTGGCGGAGGGGAAATTTCGATGTTTTCAGCAGCGACCTTGGGACCGCATCTGCCGTATGTGCGACGCTTCGCGCGCGCGCTGACCGGCTCCCAGGAATCGGGGGATGCCTATGCGGCGGCCGCGCTGGAGGCGATCCTGCAGGATCACTCGGTGCTGGCGGAGCATCTGGACACGCGGACGGCGCTGTTCCGGGTGCTGCTGAAGGTATGGCACTCGGTGCCGCAGGATGCGCCGCACGATCCGGACGACGACGAGGACGGTTCGCTGGAGGCGGCCGAGCGCAACCTGGACGCGATGTCGCCGCTGCCGCGGGCGGCGTTCCTGCTGCACTGCATGGAAGGGCTGAGCGTGGAGCGGATCGCCGCCGCGCTCGACATGTCGGTGATCCAGGCGGGGCGGCTGATCGAGCGGGCGGGGCGCGAGATCGCGGCGCAGATCAGCACCGACGTGCTGATCATCGAGGACGAGCCGCTGATCGCCATGGACCTGGAGGCGCTGGTGACCGATCTGGGACACCGGGCGACCCATATCTCGCGCACCCGGACCGACGCGGTGGCGGCGGTGCGGGAGCACAAGCCGGGGCTGGTGCTGGCCGACATCCACCTGGCGGACGGCAGTTCGGGCCTGGATGCGGTGAACGAGATCCTGGCCTTCTGCAACGTGCCGGTGATCTTCATCACCGCCTATCCCGAGCGGCTGCTGACCGGCGAGCAGCCCGAGCCGGCGTTCCTGATCACCAAGCCGTTCCGCACCGAGATGGTGCAGGCGGTGATCAGCCAGGCGCTGTTCTTCGACCGCAAGGCGCGGCGGGCGCAGGAATCGGCCGCGGCCGACTGATGGCGCGCGGCCATGGCGATCGCGGTGCCGCTGGTCATCCTGGCCGCGATCGCGGCGGTACTGTTCCTGGCCTGGCCGCGGCATCGGCAGGTGCCGATGTCGGGTGAGGAGGTGGTGCGGCGCAACGCGCTGTATCTCCGCAACCAGCTGGAGCGGCAGGCGTGGGGCGAGGGCTTCGCGCGGCGGCTGTGGGCGCGGCTGATGGCGTGCGCCCCGGGCGAGGGGCATGTGCGGGAATTCCATCCCTATTTCTGCGGCCATGCGCTGATCCGCACCGAGCTCGGCGTGATGCTGGCCGATGCCGAGGATGGCGGCCACTCGTTCGGCGCGCCGATCGCGCACTGGGAGACGGAGGCGGAATTCGTCGCCTTCTTTGCCCGCCAGTCCGACTACAGCGCGAGCGGCTGGGACCCGGCCGAGCCGGTGTTCGCCACCGACAACGACTGGTATCGCAACAACCAGCGGCTGACGCGGGAGACGCTGGAGGAGTTCATGGCCAGCCCGCCATCCCGATCCGGCCGAGCCCGGGAAGCTTGAGGGCCGGGCGCCGCAGGTCGAGCCCGACGACGGCGCCGAGCAGGTTGAGTTCGAGGCCCGCGCGCCAGCCGAGGGCGAGGCCGGCATAGCCGGCCAGCGTGAGCTGGATGCCCGTGGGCGTGAGGCGCAGCCAGCTGCCGTCCACCGGGAAATCCTTGCCGATGGCATGGGGCGGCAGGATGGCGGGGGCGCCCGCCTGCGCCATGACGGCGGCGACGAAGCTGTTGGAGTTGGGACCGGGCCAGACCCGGTAGTCGCCGCGATGGCGCGGGGCGTAGGCCGCGATCGCGGCCTCGATGCGCGGGATCATGGAAGCGGCGGCCGGGCCGTCGGCGGCGAAGACGGGCTCGGGGGCGCGGCCGAACCAGCGCCCGTCGGGGGCGAAGCCGTTGCGGCGGATCGGGTCGCCCCAGGCGGTATAGTCGTAGCGGGTGTATTCGGCGGCGCCGGCGGGCTTGAGGACGATCCAGCAATGCACGGCGAAGATGCCGCGCCAGCGCACGGTGCGGGCGGCGAAGACGCGGACGACGGCGTCCGGCCGGGCGGCGGGGGGGAGCAGGCCGGCGCTGGAGCGGTCGGCGGACCACCAGTCGCGGTGGGCGTCCTCGAGCGCGTAGCGGGCGGCGGAGACGCCGAGCGGGGCGAGAAAACACAAAAGGAACACAAACAGGCTTATCCTGCCGCCGGGCATCCGCCATTCTCCCTGCCGAACCGAAGACCGGACCGACCGTGACCGCTCATATCCTGATCGTGGATGGCGCCCCGGGCGCCTCGCAAGACCTGCTTGTCGCCGCCGGGGGCCGCCGCCATGGGCCCAACTATGCCGCCGCCCTCGCCTCCCAGGCGCATGCGAGCGTGGGCGGCGTGGAGACGTTCGTGCTGGCCGCCGCCGACGGGGCGAACCTGCCGCAGGGCATGGCGCTGTCGGATTTCGACGGCATCGCCTGGACCGGGTCGCCGCTGAACGCCTATCACGACACGCCCGAGGTGGCGCGGCAGATCGAGTTTGCGCGGACGGCGTTCCAGTCGGGCATTCCCTGCTTCGGCAGTTGCTGGGGCTTGCAGGTGATGATGGTGGCGCTCGGCGGCAAGGTGCGGAAGAACCCCAACGGCGTGGAGATGGGGGTGGCGCGCTCGGTGCTGCTGACCGAGGCGGGGCGGGCGCATCCGATGTACGCGGGCAAGCCGACCGTGTTCGACGCGCTGTGCGTGCACCAGGACGAGGTGTGCGAACTGCCGGCGGGCGCGGTGCTGCTGGCGGGGAACGCGATGAGCGAGGTGCAGGCGGCGAGCCTGCACGACGGCGGGCGGTCGTTCTGGGGGGTGCAGTACCATCCGGAATACGACCTGCTGCAGATCGGCGCGATGTTCCGGCGCAGCGTGGCGCGGATGGTGGAGCGGGGCGTGTTCGCGAGCGTCGAGGAGGCGGAGCGCTATGCCGCCGACCTGCGGGCGCTGCATGACGATCCGGCGCGGAGCGACCTGGCGTGGCGGTACGGGATCGGGCGCGACATCATCGAGCCGGACCGGCACCGGGTGGAGTTCGCCAACTGGCTGCGGGTGGAAGTGGCGCCGCGGATGCGGGGGGCGGCGCTGGCGGCGTAAGGAAGGGAGGGTCTTCTTTTTCTGAAGAAAAAGAAGCAAAAAGACTTTTGTCCGTTGTTCTTCGTGAGGTGCCGGCGAGGCTTCCGCTCAAACGGATCAAAGTTTTTTGGTTCTTTTTTTCAAAAAAGAACATCCTTACGGCAGATCAAACCTTACCGTCACTGCCGCACTGGCGATCACCGCGCGGTCGCGACCGTCTTCGTCGGGGATGTCGAGGCCGCCTTTCACCACCTTTACCGTGACCTCGCCATGCGGCAGCGAGGCGCGGACGCGTTCGGCGTCGACCTTGTCCGGCGCCTGGACGCCGATGGTCACCTCCACCTGCATCTTGCGGCTGTCGAGGCCGAGGGCGCGGATGAAGGAGAGGGAGGAGTGGTGCAGCGCGTCCTGCACCGCGCGCAGGGCGGCCTTGGTGTAGTCGCCGCCGTGGAGGTCGTTGCCGGCGCCGAGCTCGACGATGATGCGCTTGAGGGGCATGGCTAGACGTCCAGCCGCACGATGGCGGCGGCATGGGCGAGCACGGTGGCGTCGGTGCCGGCCTCGTTGGGGATTTCGAGGCCGCCTTCGACCACGGTGACCGTGCCGGTGCCGTGGGGGAGGATGGCGAGGACGGCTTCCTTGTCCACCAGTTCGGGATGGGGGACGCCGATATGGACCTCGACCTGCATCGAGTCGGTGTCCTTGCCGAGGGCGCCGGCGATGGTGAGGGAGTTGTGCCACAGCGCGTCGCGCAGCGCGCGGATGGCGGCGGTGGTGTAGTTCCTGCCCCGGATGTCGGTGCCCATGCCGATTTCCAGGACCATGCGCTTCATGGCCATCGCGGTTCCTCCTGCGTGGGCGCGATGGTGCGACAGCGGCGGACGTCAGGCAATCCGCAGCAGAAAGGTGAACAACGAGGCGGCGAGGCAGCGAGAAGGATTCATTAGCCTTCTCGCCGCCTCGTTGCTCATCTTGCTTGCCTTGCGCAGGCGCGACTACGCGATTTGGAGATTCTGCACCGCCGCTTCCAGCTCCTGGAAGCTCGGCATGTGCTGGTTGGGGGCCATCTTGCGGCCGGTTTCCACGCTGACCTGCGGGGCGTTGCCGTGGAGATGGGCGACGAGGACGGCGCGAATGACCTCGAAATACTTGCTTTCCTCCTCGATCACGCCCTTGAGGCGGCCGGCGAAGGGGGCGGCGATGCCGTAGGCGAGCAGGATGCCGAGGAAGGTGCCGACCAGGGCGCCGCCGATCATGGCGCCGAGGACGGCGGGCGGCTCGTTGATGTGGGACATGGTCTTGATCACGCCGAGCACGGCGGCGACGATGCCGAGGGCCGGCAGGCCGTCGGCCATGGTCTGCAGGGCGTGGGCGCTGTGCAGCTCCTCGTGCAGGGTTTTCTTGAGCTCGCGGGCCATCACGTCCTCGATCTGGTTGGGATCGTCGGCGTTCATGCCGATCATGCGCAGGTAGTCGCAGACCATGTCGCAGGCGTGGTGGTTCTTGAGGATCTTGGGGAATTTCTGGAAGGCCGCGCTCTCGGCCGGCTTCTCGATATGCGGCTCCAGCGCCATCGAGCCCTTGGTGCTGGCGAGGCGGACGAAGAAGTAGAGCAGGCTCAGCAGCTCGACATAGTCCACCTTCCTGAAGGCGGCGCCCTTCAGCGCCTTGCCGAGGCCGCCGAGCGCGTGCTTCACGTCGTGCAGGCTGTTGGACATGATGAAGGTGCCGATCGCCGCGCCGCCGATGGTCATCATCTCGTGCGGCAGGGCGTGGATCAGCACGTCGAAGCTGCCGCCGGCCATGGCGTAGCTGCCGAAGACGCAGAGAAGGACGAAGACCAGGCCGCCGATCGAGGTCATGAGGTGGCCCTGGCCGCGCGCAGCACGACGATGGAGATGCGCCGGTTGGCGGCCGCCAGCGGGTCGTTGGGCAGCAGCAGGTCGCGGTCGGCATTGCCGGTGACGCGCTTGACGCGGGTCTCGGGCAGGCCGGCGTCGAGCAGCAGGCGGCGGGTGGCGTTGGCGCGCTCGGTGGACAGCTCCCAGTTGGAGCGGCCGGTGCCGGCGAAGGGGGCGGCGTCGGTGTGGCCGGCGATCGCGACCTCGCCGGTGAGCTTCGCCAGCACGGGGCCGACCTTGGCCAGCAGCAGGCGGGCGCGGTCGTTGATGGTGGCCGAGCCGGTGGCGAACATCGGCAGCCGGTCCTCGTCGAGGAGCTGGATGCGCAGGCCCTCGGGCGTCTGGTCGATGCTGAGCTGCTTCGCGAGCTCGCGGAGCGCGGGATCGGCCTCGACGGCGGCGCGGATCTGGGTGGCGGCCTGGTCGAAGGCGGCCTTCTCGCGGCGCTCGAGCTCGGCCTTCAGCGCCTCCTCGTCGAGGCGGCGGGCGACCGCGGGGGGCGGGGCGCCGGAGTTGGCGAGGTTGAGGCCGTTGGACGGGGTCTGCGCCTGCGCCGCGGCCTGGCCGCCGCCCGGGGCGCGCTGGCCGGATTCGGGGCGCGGCAGGCGGGCGTTGCCGCCGGCGCCGCCGTATTGGGGGCGGGTGGTGCCGGTGTCGTCGGGGTCGGAGTCGTCGGGCGCCTGGTCGCTGTCGGGGTCGTCCACCGGCTGGGCGGCGGCGGATTTCTTGCCCGGGCGGATTGCCTGGGTGCCGCGGTCGGAGACCATCATCCCGTCTTCGAACGGGGTCTTGCCGCCGAACGGACGGCCGGAGCCGGACTTGCCGCTGTTGATCAGGTTGGTGGGGGCGAAATAGTCGGCGAGGCCGCGGCGCTGCTCCTCGGTGGTGGCGTTGAGCAGCCACATCAGCAGGAAGAAGGCCATCATGGCGGTGACGAAATCGGCGTACGCGACCTTCCAGGCGCCACCATGGTGGCCGCCCTCGACGATCTCCTCTTTCTTGATCACGACGCCCCCGCGGGCGCCCTTCTTGTCCTTGCCGGCCATCCTGTCCTGCACCCACGGGGTCGATGGCAGGCAAGGTGGGACAGGTTGCTTAACCGGGGGCTAAAGGCGGGGCGGTTGCCGTCGCGCGCTTGTCAAATGCGGTATGGCAATGATCGGGTTACGCTTCCGTTGTGCCGGGGGAAAGCAGGATGGGCAACACCTTCATCTGGAAAGGCGGCAACGGGCTGTGGACCGACGCGTCGCAGTGGCTGTCCACCGTTGGCGGCACCCCGCTGCCGGGCGACAGCGTGGTCGCGAATGGCGGCACGATCGAGGTGCGGGGCCTCGATCTCAGCAACACCAGCATCACCTTCTCCAACCTGTCGGGATCGGCGGCGGCGTTGCTGCTCGAGAACGAGACGCTGGACGCGACGACCGTGCTCACCCTGGGCGATATCGACCTTCACCTGGACGGCAGCTTCGCGAGCAGGATCTCCGCCACTCTCAGCAACCGCGTCACTCCCAACCTGATCGTCGACGGCCCGTCGGCGCATACGAGCGGCACACTCACCAACGCCGGCCTCCTGCAGCTCAACTCCGTCACGCTCGGCGACGGGGCCGCGCTGCTGAATTCCGGGGAAGTGGATTCCGGCACGTCGATCTCGATCGGCCAGGGTGCGACAGTCCAGAACACCGGATATCTGTCTTTTCCCTACGGCGGTTTCGTTGGCGCGGGATCGACCGTGCTGAACCAGGGCTGGATGGTGTCGATCGTGTCCCTCCAGCAAGGCAGCGCGGTGACGCTCGACCACGGAGCAACCCTCGTGAACACGGGGACGCTGAGGGTAGGGAGCATCGTCGCGGCGGATCAGAGTGCGGGCCCCGATGCGCATCTGGTCAACAATGGCACCCTGACGGGCTACCAGTTCACCCTGCCGATCGAGGGCACCGGCACCATCGTCGGCCCCGATCTGTATAGCCAGGGCTATTCCGGATATTCTGCCTTGTTCGGTGCGGTGGGGCCAGGTCAGACGATCGTGCTGCACAACCCACTGCCGGTAGAGGGTGGTGCTTTCATCGTGGGCAACCACATCACGCTCGCCCCGGATGTCCTGCTGAACGGCGCGTTCCAGGCCACCATCGTGAATTTCCGGCACGGTGACACGATCAGCCTGGGTACCAGCCTGGTGAACAGCATGGTGCTGGACGGCAACACGCTGGACCTGAGCTTCGGCGGCATCGCCGTGGGCGAGATCGTGTTCGGCGAGGCCTTCGCGCCCGGCGACCTGGTCATGACCGCGGATGGCATCCATGCAACCACGATCACTTCCACCGTTGTCGCCCCCTGCTTCGCGGCCGGGACGATGATCGCCACCGAGCAGGGAGAGTTGCCGGTGGAGATGCTGCGGTCCGGCATGCACATACGGTCCGCCTTCGGCGGCAGCGTGCCCGTGGTGTGGATTGGGCATCGCCACGTCAATTGCCGGCGGCATGCCCGGCCGGCGGCGGTGTGGCCCGTGCGGCTGCGGGCCGGCGCGCTGGGGACGGGGTTTCCGCATCGCGATCTGTGGCTCTCGCCCGACCATGCGGTGCATGTCGACGAGGTGCTGGTGCCGGCCATCTGCCTGGTGAACGGCGGCAGCATCACGCAGGAGCCGGTGGAGCGGATCACCTATTTCCACGTCGAGCTGCCGGCGCATGACGTGCTGCTCGCCAACGGGTTGCCGGCGGAAAGCTATCTCGACACCGGCAACCGCGCGGCGTTCCAGAACAGTCGGGGGACGGCGATCGCGCTGCATCCCGACTTCGCGCGCGAGGCCTGGGAGGCCGGGGCCTGCGCGCCGCAGTTGCGCGACGGACCTCGGCTGGACGCGATTCGCGCGTGGATCGCGGGGCAGCCCGCTACGGCCGCCAGAGCGCCGGCAACTCGGCCATGATGCGGTCGACGTCGGCCATCGCGTTGTAGCCGTGGAAGCTGAAGCGCAGGCGGCCGTGGCCGTTCCAGCCATAGACCTTGCGGTCGGTCAGTGCGTTGCACATGGCCTGGGCGGCGCTGCTGTCCATGCAGACATTGGCGCCATGGCGGGCCGGGTCGCGCGGGGTGGTGACGGGAATGCCGGCCTGGTCGAGCCGGGCGAGAAGCTCCGCGGTGAGCGCGGTGACATGGCGATGCAGCAGGGCGGGGTCGTGGGCGTTGAGGTAGTCGAGCGCCTCCGACAGCACGTAGACCGGGCCGTGCGCCGGATTGCCGCGGGTGAAGCGCAGGGCGTCGGCCTTCACGCCGATCTCCTTTGCCCAGTCGGGGCGGCCGAAGGCGGCGATGGAGTGCCAGCCGGCGGTGCTGGGGACCCAGCCCGGCTGGCGGGCGCGGTTCCAGTAGGCCACCGCGGTGCCGGTGGTGCCGAGCAGCCATTTGTAGCAGGCGGAGAAGGCGAAATCGGCGACCGACGCCGTGATCGGCAGCCAGCCGGCGGCCTGGGTGAAATCGACCACCAGCAGCGCGCCGACCTTGTCGGCGGCGGCGCGCAGCGCATCGAGGTCCAGCCGCTCGCCGGTCATGTAGGAGACGCAGCTGGCGCCGATGACGCGGGTGCGGTCGTTGACCAGCGCGGCCACGCGGTCGGGCGCGGTGCCGCGGGAGACCCGGATTTCCAGCTTCGGGTGGCGCTGCATGGCGAAGGGGGCGACGATGGACGGGTATTCCAGCGCGTCGACCACGATGTTGTCGCCGTCGTTGAATTCCAGGCTTTCGGCAACCATGGCGACGCCGTCGGCGACCGAGCTGACGAAGCCGATCTCGTCAGTGCCGGCGCCCCACATGGCGGCGAGCTGGCCGCGGACCTTCTCGACCTTGGCTTCCATCGCGGTGCGGCCTGGCATGCCGGAGGACTTGTCGATGGCGTATTGCAGCAGGGCGGCGTCGTGGCGGAACAGGAAGGGCGGCTCGCCGCCGGCGCAGACATGGGAGACGCCGTCAGGGATGCGGAAATCGGCGGGGTCGAGGATCGGACGGTCGGTGTTGATGCGGGTTTCGCCCATCTTCACGCTCCAGGGGAAAGGTCTTCTTTTTCTGAAGAAAAAGAAGCAAAAAGACTTTTATCCGTTAATCTTCGTGGAGCACGTGGGAGGCTCCAAACCAAACGGATCAAAGTTTTTTGGTTCTTTTTTTCAAAAAAGAACATTTCTTACGCTGCCAATGCCCTGCCGAACACTGCCGGGTCCACGTTGCCGCCGCTGACCACGATGCCGACCGTTTTGCCCCTGGCGTCGAACCTGCCGGCCAGCAGCGCGGCCAGGGCGACGGCGCCGCCGGGTTCGACGACCAGTTTCAGGTGGCTGAAGGCGAAGGCGATGGCGTGGAGAACCTCGGCGTCGGTGACGGCGAGGCCGCCGGCCAGGCGGGGCTGGTTGACCTCGAAGGTCAGGCGGCCGGGCATTTTCGAGAGCAGGGAGTCGCAGAGGGTGGAGCCGCCGGGGGCGTTGGCGAGGCGTTCGCCGGTGGCGAGCGAGCGGGCGGTGTCGTCCCAGCCTTCGGGCTCGACGGCGTAGATTTTCGTGCCGGGGGAGGCGCCCTCGATGGCCAGCGCGCAGCCGGCGATGAGGCCGCCGCCGCCGGTGTTGACGAGCAGGGCGTCCATCGTGAGGCCGGCGGCCGCCGCGTCCTCCACCAGTTCGAGGGCGAGGGTGCCCTGGCCGGCGATGACGTCGGGGTGGTCGAAGGGGGGGACCAGGACGGCGCCGGTGCGGGCGGCGTGGGCGTGGGCGATGGCCTCGCGGTCGTCGGAGTGGCGGTCGTAGCGGAGGATGTCGGCGCCCCAGCTTCTGGTGCTCTCGACCTTGATGGCGGGGGCGTCGCTGGGCATGAAGATGGTGGCGCGGGCGCCGACGCTGGACGCGGCGCAGGCCATGGCCTGGCCGTGATTGCCGGAAGAGTGGGTGACGACGCCGGCGGCGCGGGCTTCCGGGCCGAGTCGCATCACCGCGTTGGTGGCGCCGCGCAGCTTGAAGCTGCCGGTGCGCTGGAGGGGCTCGGGCTTGACCAGCACGGTGCCGCCGGCGCGGGCGTCGAGCAGGCGGTGGCGCAGCATGGGGGTGCGGACGATGTGCGGGGCGATGCGCGCCCGCGCCGCCTGGACATCGGCGAAGGTGGGCAGGGTGGGCTGCATCCTCGGTGCTCCTAGCGGGGGCGCGGCATGGCTGCGATCGGCGTGGCGCCGGCGCGGCCCTCGACACGATACAGCCGGAAGGTCTCGGCCACCATCCCGTGGCGGGCGCGGTCGATGGTGCCGAGCGGGGTGAGGCGGGTCCAGTCGGCGGCGGGGGCTTCGTCGCGACGGGCGGAGCGGACGAGGAGGCCCGCGGGGGCGGCGGGCGGGTCGTGCGGGAGGGCGAAGAGGCGCCAGCGGTCTTCGAGGCCGTAGACCGGCGTGGTGGGGGGGAGGAGCAGGGCGAGCAGGGCGGCGTGGCCGTAATTGTCGGAGACGACGAAGCCGGCGCCCTGGGACCGGCGGGCGGCTTCGATGTCGGCGGCCAGCGTGGACCAGCCGCCGAGGCGGAGCAGCGTGGGGTCGAGCCGCATGGGGAGCGCGACCGGGGCGACGGCGGCCTGGAGCCAGGCGATGGCGGTGAGCGCGAAGCCGAGCGCGGCGCCGGGGCGGGCGAGGCGCAGCCAGCGGGGCGAAAGGCCGGCGGCGGCGATGGCGGCGGCGGGGTAGATGACGGCGGGCCAGTTGGCCTGCACGCGGTCGCCGAAGGCGTGCTGGAGGAAGACCAGGGACGGCAGGGCGGTGGCGAGGGCGAGCAGGGTCCAGCCGGGATCGCGCAGGCGCAGGCGGCGCAGCGCGAGCACGATGCCGGCGGCGCAGAGGATGGCGATGAGCGGGGTGGCGAGGCCGAGCTGGCCGAGCAGCAGTTCGCCCAGGTATTGCGCGGCGCGGGACGGGTTCCAGGCGCCGGCGCGGCCGCCCTGCTTGGCGAAGCTGGCCCAGCCGTGGCTGGCGTTCCAGGCGATGACGGGGAGGAAGAGGGCGGCGGCAAGCAGGGCGGCGGCCCAGGGGTGCCAGCTTCGCAGCCACGGGCGGAGGGATGGAACGGCGATGAGCCAGAGCGGAATGGCGGCGGCGAGCAGGGCGGCGGTGTATTTGCTGGCGAGCGCGAGGCCGAGGGCGGCGCCGGCGGCGAGCAGCCAGGCCCCCTGCCCCGTCGCGACCAGGCGGCCGAGGGCCCAGAGTGTGGCGGTCCAGAACAGCAGGACCGGGGTGTCGGGGGTCATGGTGACGGCGCCGACGCCGAACAGCAGGGTGGCGTTCATCAGCAGGGCGGCGAGGCGGCCGGCGTTGCGGCCGGGCAGCAGGTCATTGCCGGCGCGGGCGAGCAGCATGGTGCCGAGGGCGGCGGCGAGGGGCGAGAGGAGGCGGATGCCGAGCGGGGTGTCGCCGAGCAGGGCGGTGCCGGCGCGGATGAAGAGGGCGACCATCGGCGGGTGGTCGAGATAGCCGGGGGCGAGGGCGCGGGACCAGACCCAGTAATAGGCCTCGTCGGGGGCGAGCGGGGCGGTGGCGGCGACGAGGAGGCGGAGGGCGGTGAGGGTGGCGAGGCCGAGCCAGAAGAGGCGGGGGGAGATCATCGCGCGGCAGCCAAGCCCGGAAACCGGAAATGATGACCAAAGAGGCGGAGAGGCAGCGAGAAGACGGCAAGACTGCGGTCTGGCCTGCTCCTCACTGCCTCACTGCCTCTTTGTTGATTTCTGGCTTCCGGCAGCTGCCCGCCGTCAGAGTGGCACGCCGGCGAGGTTGCGGCTGGTGCGGATGGTTTGCAGGGTCTGGACGCGGGAAACGTTGACCGCGCCGGTGAGACGGGTGGTGAGCTGGTTCTCGTGTGCCGTGTCGCGGGCGACCAGCTTGAGCAGGAAGTCGCCGCCGCCACGGATCATGTGGCATTCGCGCACCTCGGGCCATTCGGCGACCTGGCGCTCGAAGGCGGCGAGCACGGTCTCCTTCTGGCTTTCGAGGCCGACGATGGCGAAGAAGGTGATCTCCCAGCCGAGCTTCTGCGGGTCGGTGTCGGCGTGGTAGCCGTGGATGATTCCGGCCTCCTCCAGGCGGCGGACACGACGCAGGCAGGGCGGGGCGGAGATGCCCGCACGGCGCGCCAGCTCCACGTTGGTCATGCGGCCATCGCCCTGGAGCTCCGCGAGGATCCTCCGGTCGATGGCGTCGAGTACATGGGCGTCGGCGGCTTGGGCGGGCATCTGCTGAACGTGTCCGTGGATTGGGGGATGTGCGCAATATTATTGCACGCGGCCGGCGCCGCAAGGGCGGCAGGGCGGTTTCCTTGTCCTGCGGGGGCCGCCACCGATATGGTGCGCGGAAACGAACGCCCGGACCGCCGCGATGCCCCAGACCCATAGCGTGAAGCTGCTCATCATCGGTGCCGGCCCGGCCGGCTACACCGCCGCGATCTATGCCGCGCGGGCCAGCATGGCGCCGACGCTGGTGGCCGGGCTGCAGCCGGGCGGGCAGCTGACCATCACCACCGACGTGGAGAACTACCCGGGCTTCGCCGAGGCGATCCAGGGGCCGTGGCTGATGGAGCAGATGGCCGCGCAGGCGGCGCATGTGGGCACGAACATCGTGCACGACATCGTGACCGAGGTGGACTTCTCGCGCCGGCCGTTCCGCTGCGTGGGGGATTCGGGCGATGTGTGGCTGGCGGACTCGGTGATCATCGCCACCGGCGCGCAGGCGCGGTGGCTGGGGCTGGACAGCGAGCAGCGGTTGCAGGGGTTCGGGGTCTCGGCCTGCGCCACCTGCGACGGGTTCTTCTTCCGCGGCAAGCGGGTGGCGGTGGTGGGCGGCGGCAACACCGCGGTGGAGGAGGCGCTGTACCTGACGCATCACGCCGCGCATGTGACGGTGATCCATCGCCGGGACAGCTTCCGGGCGGAAAAGATCCTGCAGAACCGGCTGTTCGCGAACCCGAAGATCAGCGTGGTGTGGGACAGCGTGGTGGAGGAGATACTTGGGCCAAGCGGGGGCAGCGCGAGCCCGCCGGGCGTGACCGGCGTGCGGCTGGCCAATCGGCGGACCGGGGCGCAGACCACTCTGGACGTGGACGGGGTGTTCATCGCCATCGGCCACTCGCCGACCACGGCGATCTTCCAGGGGCAGGTGGCGCTGGACGGCGACGGCTATGTGGTGACGGCGCCTGGGACGACGCGAACCTCCGTGCCCGGGGTGTTCGCAGCCGGCGACGTGCAGGACAAGGTGTGGCGGCAGGCGGTGACGGCGGCGGGAACCGGCTGCATGGCGGCGCTGGAGGCGGAAAAATGGTTGGCGGAACACGCATCCGACTCCATCATGGCGGCGTGATCATTGCGGAATTCCCGCCGCCGACTCGGCGGGATGGGCGATAAGCGCGACTTGGCGGCAGGTGAGAGTTCTGGGGAGCCGGGCGTTCCGCAATTCCCTATAAGCGGGGCGGTGAATCGGCAGGGGATGGCGGAACAATGGACTGGGACAAGCTGCGCGTGTTCCACGCGGTGGCCGAAGCGGGAAGCTTCACCCATGCGGGAGACACGCTGAACCTGAGCCAGTCGGCGGTGTCGCGGCAGATCTCGGCGCTGGAGGAGACGCTCCAGGTGCCGCTGTTCCACCGCCATGCGCGCGGGCTGATCCTGACCGAGCAGGGCGAGAGCCTGAACCGAACGGTGCGCGAGGTGTTCGCGAAGCTCGCGATGACCGAGGCGCTGCTGACGGAGAGCAAGGAGCGGCCGGCGGGGCGGCTGAAGATCACCACCACGGTGGGGTTCGGATCGTCCTGGCTGGCGCCGCGGCTGAAGGATTTCCTGGACCAGTATCCGGACGTGCAGGTGCAGCTGCTGCTGGACGATACCGACCTTGACCTGGCGATGCGCGAGGCGGACGTGGCGATCCGCATGCACCCGCCGAAGCAGCCGGACCTGGTGCAGCGGCATCTGCTGGCGATCGAGTGGCACGTGGTGGCAAGCCCCGACTACCTGAAGAAGCACGGCACGCCGACACGGGCGGAGGAGCTGGACAACCACAACCTGGTCTTGTTCGGCGACTATCGTCCGCCGGTGCATGACGTGAACTGGCTTGCCGAGGCGGGACGGCGGCCGGGCAGCCCGCGGCGCGGCCTGCTGGAAGTCAACAGCCTGAAGGCGATGATGCTGGCGGTGCAGTCGGGCGTGGGGATCGCGGCGATGCCGGACTACATGCACGCCGAGCAGGAGGGGATGGTGCGCATCCTGACCGACATCCGGGCGCCGAAGGTCGATGTTTTCTTCGTCTATCCGGAGGAGCTGCGGAACTCCAAGCGCGTGGCGGTGTTCAGGGATTTCCTGCTGGCGAAACTCGCGCAGCGGCTGTGACGGTTCGATGCCGCAGTGCATGACGTGACTGCATGTCCCTTCTGACGACTAGGAATATTGACAGGAAATACATAATAAAATCATGGATTTGACGTGCAATTTGCGCGTTGTCTCTGATCCGTGATGCGGTCGGCACATGGCAGGCTTGGGCAATTTGGGGGTGGTCGGACGCCGCGCTGCACAATAGATTTCAGCCATCGCATACGGCGGCGCCGCTCCTGGGAAACGGCGCCGCAGCATTCCCGCCGCGAGGCGGGAAGAGGGGCCTGAGGGCTCCTTCGTCTCCCAGACGTGAAGCCTCCCTGTACCCTTGCCCCGCGGCGAAAGCCGCGGGGCTTTCTTTTTGCGGTCGGGGCGGTCAGGCGGCCGGGACCGGCCGGGCCGCGCCCGGGCTTTCCAGGCCGAGGCCGCTGACCGCGCCGAACAGTTCCATCATGCGGGCGAGATCGGCCGGGGGCAGCGGCGGGCGGGAGATGGCGGCGACGTTGGCCTTCAGATGGGCCGGGCTGCCGGTGCCGAACAACACCACGTCCACGCCGGCGGAATGCCGCGCGAAGCGGTAGGCGGCCTCGGTCACGCTGGCCGCGCCGCCGGGATGGACCAGGAAGTCGAGCGGCCCCTGCCCTGCCGGCAGCGCGGGAACCTTGCCCTGCTTCACCAGGGCCTCGATCGAGTCGGCCAGGAAATCCGGGCGGGCGAAGATGGAGCGGACCGCGTGCATGACCAGCGTGCCGACGCCGGCGGCCTGCGTCGCCGGGAACAGCGCGTCGCTGGCGGTGCGGTGGAGCATGTTGAAGGCGACCATGCCGACGTCCCACACGCCGTCGGCCACGGCCTGGCGCAGCATGGTGTGGCCCTGGTCGCCCGCGCCGGTCTCGGTGATGCCGAGGAAGCGGAACTTGCCCTGGTCGCGCGCCTTCAGCAGCGCGGGGACGAGCGCCATCGCCTCGGCGTATTGGGCGGGGGCGATGCCGTGCAGCTGGAAGACATCCACGTGATCGGTGCCGAGGCGGCGCAGGGAGCCCTCCAGGCTTTCCACCACCTGCGCGGCCGTCTGCTTCGCGCCGCCGAGCTCGATCTGCGCCTTGGTGGCGATCACCACGGCATCGCGCGGGCGGCCGGCGATGGCCTCGCCGACGATCTCCTCGGTGCCGTACTGGGCGGCGGTGTCGATGAGGGTGATGCCCTCGTCGAGGGCGAGCTTCACCAGGGCGACGGCCTCGGCGCGCGTGCCGCCGGTGGAGATGCCCAGGCGGCTGAAGCCGCCGCAGCCAAGGCCGGCGCGGCTCACCCGCAGTCCGGTCCTGCCCAAGATCGTCGTGTCCATGCGGCTCGTCCCTTGCGTCGTTCCTTGCGATCCCCCGGCCTTGCCACAGAACGCCGCCGCCGGCCACGCCCCCCCGAACCGGACCCCGGCGCCACAGGCCGGGGGCATGACAATTCGGTAACTCGCCGTTGACCCCGCCTTAACGATCTGCCACCGTCGCTTCGACACCCACCCGGAACATCGACGCCGGGGCGGCAACACAGAACGCGCCTTCACGGCGGCACATCAGGCATTCCCCTGGTTTGTCTTGCGACAACCGGGGATTGTGGCCATGAACGCCATCGCGTCGTTGCGCGCCTGGAGCGCGGCCGGCCAGCTGCGCCAGGATGCAGGGTCATTGGGCAGCAGTTGGCCTGACCCCTTCGTGGCCAGCGTGCCGCTGGCGTATGAGTTCGTGACCCTCGTCAGCACCGACACGCCGGCGGCCGCCGCCCTCTCCTACCAGCCGGCCTATTCCTCCGTCGGCACCGCCGTGCGCACGAACATCGCGCCCACCACCGCGATCGGCACCACCGGCAACTTCACCAACCAGGACATCAACGGCATCCTGGGCGGCTATGCCTGGGACGTGACCAACATCACCTACAGCTTCCCGACCAGCGGCAGCTTCTACGGCGCCGGCTATCCGGTCGACGGCAATACCGGCCTCGACCCCAGCACCACCGGCTTCCAGGTCTTCAGCGCCTCGCAGAAGGCCTCCACCGTCTACGCCTTCAACCTGATCGCGCAGTACACCGGCCTCACCTTCACCGAGATCACCGAGACCGCCAGCGTCCATGCGATGATCCGCCTGGCCGGGTCGGCCGGCCCGCCGACCTCGTATGCCTACTATCCCTATCCCGATTTCGTCGGCGCCGGCGACGTGTGGCTCGGCAACGTGCGCAACCTGTCGTCGGACAAGGGCACCTACCAGTTCACCGCCGCCCTGCTGCACGAGATCGGCCACGCGATGGGCCTGAAGCACGGGTACGAAGCGAACGCCACCTATGGCGTGCTGCCGGCCGCGCACGGCTTCACCAGCTATTCGATCATGGACTATCGCGACTTCCTCGGCGACAGCGCCGGCAGCGGCTACCAGAAGGTGAACGGCAGCGGCGAGCAGACCTACATGGTCGACGACATTGCCGCCCTGCAATATCTCTACGGCGCCAACTTCAACGCCAATTCCGGCCAGACCATCTATCGGTGGAGCGCGACCACCGGCGAGCTGTTCATCAACGACGTCGGCCAGGGGGCGGCCGCCGCCAACACGGCCTACGGGTCCATCTGGGACGGCGGCGGCGCCGGCGACCTCTACAATTTCTCCGATACCGGCCTGTCCGGCAACATGACGATCAGCCTGCAGCCGGGCGAGTGGACCACCTTCAATGCCGCCCAGATCGCCGATCTCGACAGCACCGCGCCCGGCACCCATCTGGCGCCCGGCAACATCGTCAATGCGCAGCTCTATAACAACGACCTGCGCTCGCTGATCGAGGACGTCTATGCCGGCAACGGCAGCGACAGCATCACCGGCAACGTCACCGACAACCTGATCTACGGCTATGGCGGCAACGACACCATCCGCGGCCTGGCCGGCAGCGACACGGCGTGGTTCGCGGGCCTGGTCGGCGCCGCCGCGGTCACGCTGGTCGGGCCGGACCACTACCAGGTCGTCGGCGCCGAGGGCACCGACCAGCTGTACGGCATCGAGCGGGCGCAGTTCGGCGTGCCCGCGGTGACCAACGTGGCGATCGACACGCTGCTTCCGGTCGGCAGCACGCTTTCCGTCGGCGCCAGCACCTCGGCCGGCAACATCAGCGTCGCCAACGAGCACGACTACTACGCGATCAGCCTGGTCTCGGGCACGACCTACTGGTTCAGCATGGAAGGCAGCCAGACCGGCGGCGGCACGCTCAGCGACAGCCTTCTGTATCTCTATTCCGACGACAGCACCGTCGCCGCCTCCAACGACGACGGCGGCGCCGGGCGCAACGCCTTCATCAGCTACACCGCCAGCGTCACCCACAGCTACTGGCTCGACGCCCGGGGCTACTCCGGCAACGCCGGCACCTACACGCTGCGCGCGGCCGTCGCCGACGACTATTCCTCCGCCCCCGCGGCTGCCGGCACTCTGGGCACCGGCGGCACCGCCAACGGCACCATCGGCGCGGCGGGCGACACCGACTGGTTCGCCCTCGGCGTGACCGCGGGCAGCACCTACTGGCTCCAGCTGAGAGGCTCGCCCACGGGCAACGGCACGCTGAGCGATCCCGAGCTGCGCGTGCTGACCGCCGACGGGACCGTCCAGGCCGCGACCAACGACGATGGCGGGGCGGGGTTCAACGCCTTCATCAGCTACACCGCCGCCAGCACCGGCAGCATCCTTCTTTCGGCGCAGGGCCACGGTGGCAGCACCGGCACCTACCAGCTGTCGGCAGCCCTCGCCGACGACTACGCCGACGCGCCGACCAATGCCGGCAGCCTCGCCGTGGGCGGCAGCATCGCCGGCGCGATCGGCCCGGTCGGCGACAAGGACTGGTTTGCCGTCTTCCTGACCGCGGGGGTCCAGTACTGGCTGGAGCTGAAGGGCTCGGCGACCGGCGACGGCACGCTGCTCAGCCCCGCGCTGAGCGTCTACGGCAACGATGGCACCGTCCTGCTCGGCGCCGACAGCGATGCCGGTATCGGCAGCAACGCCTTCATCAGCTTCACCCCGGCGAGCAGCGGCACCTTCCATCTCCAGGCCGAAGGCGAGAACGGCCTCAACACCGGCAGCTACCTGCTCACCGCCACCATTGCCGACGACTTCGCCGACACCCCGGCGACCACCGGCACCGCCGCACCCTACTCCTACACCTACGCGGCAATCGACGACGCGGGCGATACGGACTGGTTCGCGACCACCCTGACGGCCGGCACGACCTATTGGCTCACGGCACGGGGCGGCGGCGTGGCGCTTCCCAATCCGCAGCTCAGCGTCTACTGGACCGATGGCCAGCAGCAGCTTGCCACGGATGCCGGCAGCGGCACGGGTCCCGATGCCTTCGTCGCGTTCACCCCGGCCTACACCGACGTCTACCACATCGGCGTTGCCGACACCGGCGCCGGCACCGGCTCATACGCGCTCGAAGTCGCCCCTGCCGACGACTATGCCGACAATCCGACGACCACCGGCACTATCGCGGCCGGCGGCACCATTTCGGGCACGCTCAACCCGCTCAACGGCTCCTATGCCGATGGCGACTGGTTCAACACCACGTTGACCGCCGGCACCACCTACTGGTTCCAGCTCAACGGCAGCTCCACGGGCCAGGGCAGCCTGACCAATCCCTCCCTCATCCTGCTGGGCGATGATGGCGCGACCTGGATCAACTTCAGCATCTCCGGCGGCATCGGCAACAATGCCTTCCTGAGCTATACGCCCACGGTCACCGGCGCGTATCAGCTCGCCGTCTCCTCCAACAACGGCGGCTCCGGCACCTACACGCTGATCGAGACCCTGGCCGACGATTTCCCGAACCTGCCGGGCACCGCCGGGACAATCGCCGACGGCACCTCCAACACCGCCCTCATCGGCGAGGCAGGCGACACCGACTGGTTCGCCACCACGCTGATCGCGGGAACCACCTACTGGTTCAGCCTCGCCGGGGCCGGCTTGGGCGTGGGCACGCTGACCGACGCCTATCTGCGCCTGATCGACGGCAATGCCGTCACCACGCTGGCCGCCAACAATGACAGTGGCGTGGGGTCCGACGCGTTCCTGCGCTACACGCCGACCAGCACCGGCACCTACTATCTCTCCGCCCAGGGCATCGCCGGCAGCACCGGCAGCTACACGCTGAGCCAGGCGGTGGCCGACGACAATGCGGCGGTGCCGGGCAATGCCCCGCTGCTCAAGGCGGGTGGCGCCATCAACGGCGACATCGAGGCCGACGGCGACAAGGACTGGTTCCGCGTCTCCCTCATCGCCGGCAAGACCTACTGGTTCAACGCGGAAGGCGCGCCCAACGGCAAGGGAACCCTTGCCGACACCTACCTGCGCCTGCTCGGCGACGACGGCAGCACCGTGCTGGCCGAGGACGACGACGGTGGCGTCGGCTACAACGCCTCCATCAGCTTCACCGCGGCCGTGTCGGGCAACTACTATCTCGAGGCGGGGGGGTACTATTCCAACGCCGGCACCTACCGGATCACCGCCGCCGTCGCCGACGATTTCGCCGCCAACCCGACCACGACGGGCGTGCTCGCGCCCGGCGACAGCATCAAGGGCATCATCAGCAGCAGCAACGACACCGACTGGTTCGCGACCAACCTGAACGCGGGGACCACCTACTGGCTCGGCGTCTCCGGCAATTCGTCGGGCGGCGGGTCGCTGGCCGATCCCATCATGCGGCTCTACGACGACGACGGCGCGACCGAGATCGGGCTGAACAACAACAGCGGCACCGGGACCGACGCCTTCCTGCGATTCACGCCGGGCCATTCCGGCACCTATCACGTCGCGGTGCAGGGGGCCGGCACCGGCACCGGCGCCTACCATGTCACCGAGGCGATCGCCGATGACTTCGTGAACAACCCCGCCACGACGCAGGTGCTGGCGGTGGGCGGCACGGTCAACGGGACGATCGAGGTGGCCGGCGACACCGACTGGGTCCGCGTCAACCTGACCGGGGGCGTGAGCTATGCGTTCAGCGAGGAGGGCAGCCCCACCGGGCAGGGCACGCTGGCCAACCCGCTGCTGCGCCTGTTCGGCAATGACGGCACGACGCTGCTGGCCAGCGACAACGACAGCGGCGTGGGGGCGAACGCGCTGCTGACCTACACGCCGGCCACCACCGGCACCTACCATCTCTCCGCGCAGTCGGCCGCCGGGACGCTCGGCACCTACAGGCTCGGCCTGCTCCTCGCCGGCCCGGACACGGCCGCCGGCAGCCTGCCGCCATGGGCCACCCTGCATGCCCTCGCGGCGGCGGATCTGCTGCCCGCGCTGGCCGGCCCGCCGGGCGAGCAGGACATCGCCGTGGCGGCAGGGCGTGCCGCAGCTTTCCGGCCTGGCGAGGGCGCTGCCCGACATGCCGGCCGCCCCCTGGCTGGACGCGCCGGCCAATCCCTGGACGGGCTGAACCCTGTTCAGGGCCGCAAGCGGGCGCGCAGCCAGCGCTGGGCTGGCCATCCGATCCAGCGAGATGCCGCGGCGAGGGGCCAGGGCCACCAGGATCGCGGCTGGGAGGGCCAGGTTCGGGGCAAGTCCCGCGCCTTCGAGCCGCCACATCACCGCGTAGCCGACCACCTGGTGGACGAGATAGAGCGGGTAGGAGATGCGGCCGAGGAAGCGGAGCGGCGCCACCGCGAGCATCCTGCTGCGTTCGGTCGCGGCGAACCAGACCAGCAGGGTGAAGCCGGCCACCAGCGCCTTATACCAGGCGCGCCAGCGGACGAGGTCGAAATGTCCTTTCCAGGTGACCGCCAGCGCGGTGGCGAGCACGAGCCAGGCGATGGCACGCGCGCGTCCGGGGCATGGATGCGGTGCAGCATGATGCCGATGACGAACATGTGGGCGTAGAAGGCGGCGGTGAGCATGCCGGCGAGCTGCGGGCCGCCGCGGTCGGTCCAGATCCAGACCGGCTCCGCCACCGCGATCCAGATCAGGCAGGGCAGCTCCGGCGCGCTGGCGCGCAGGACCAGCACGGTGACACAGGCCAGCGCGTAGAAGACGAGCTCGTAGAGCAGCGACCAGTAGGAGGCGTCGATGCCCTCCACGCCGAAGAGCTGCGGCGCCATGGTGAGGTTGGCGGCGATCGCGGCGGGGCCGGCCTGGCCGGGGGTGAAGCCGAGCGCGTGGCTGGCGAGCAGGGTGACGGCGAGGGAGGCGAGGAAGGCGGGGTAGAGGCGGCTCAGGCGGGAGATGGCGAAGTCGCGCACGGTGGCGGTGCGCTCCAGCGTCATGAAGATGACGAAGCCGCTGATGATGAAGAACAGCTCGACGCCGTAATTGCCGTGGGTGAAGCGCCAGCCCAGGCCCGGGGCGACGTGGCGGAGGCCGACGGCGTCGTAGCCGGCGGTGTAGTGGTAGAGGACCACCGCCAGCGCGGCCAGGCCGCGCAGCGCGTCCAGCCCGGCGAGGCGGGCCCGACGCGGCGGCGTCACAGGGTCAGGCCGCCATCCACGACCACGGTCTGGCCGGTGACCATGGTGGCGCCGAAGGCGAGGAAGACGATGACCTCGGCGAGGTCCTCCGGGGCGCAGCGGCGCTTGAGCACGGCCTTGTCGATCGACTGCTGGCGACGCTCGTCGCCCCACTGGATCTGCCAGGAGCTGTCCACCGCGCCGGGGGCGACGGCGTTGACGCGAACCTCGGGGCCGAGGCCGCGGGCGAGGTTCTGGGTGATGTTGACCACGCCGGCCTTGCTGGCGCCGTAGGCGAGCGAGGAGCCGGCGGAGTGGATGCCGGCGATGGAGGCGACCGAGACGATGGCGCCGTGGCTTTCCTTGAGCGCCGGAGCGGCGGCCTTGGAGAGGCGGAACAGGCCGACCAGGTTGGTCTGCAGGATGGTCTCCCACAATTCGTCGGTGATCAGGTCGATGCGGGCCGGGGGCACGACCTCGGTGACGCCGGGGGTGCCGGCATTGTTCACCAGCAGGTCGAGGCGGCCGAGCTTCGCCACCGCGTCGGTGATCATCCTCGGGCCGCCGACCGGGTCGCTGACGCTGCCCGGGGCCTCGATGGCGTTGAGGCCCTCCTGCCGGAGGTTGGCGACGGCCTCGGGGCCGCGGGCGTCGCCGGCGAGGAAGTTCACCGCCACGGTGCAGCCGTTGCGGGCGAGCATGGTGGCGGTGGCCAAGCCGATGCCGGAGGCCGCACCGGTGACGATGGCCGCCTTGCCGGACAGGTCGTAGCGCAGCTTGTTGGCTGCCGAGAGATTGCTCATGTGCCCTCCATCTTGCCGATATCCCTGAGCGCCTGCTTCAGCGCCAGCAGCTTGCGGTCGCGATCGCGGAACAGCTCGTCCGGGCCGCGGCCGCCCCAGTCGAAATAGCCTTTGCCCGACATGACGCCGGTGCGGCCCTGGGCGATCAGCGCGTCGAGCGCGGGGCTGGCCGGCCGCGGCTCGGGCGCGCGGTAGCCGCCGGTGTTCTTCATCATCTGCTGGATCAGCAGCAGGCCGGTGAAGTCGGCCTTGGCCATGTGGCCGAGGATGGGGATGCGCAAGGCCAGGCCGTGGATGATGGCATCGTCGATGTCACGGGCGCTGGCGTAGCCCTCGTCGAGCAGCTTCTGCGTCTCGAGGCCGATGGCCGCCTGGATGCGGTTGGCGATGTAGCCGGGGATGAACTTCTTCATCACCACCGGCACCTTGCCCATGGCGGCGACGAGGTCGCGGACCTGGGCGATCACGGCCGGATCGGTCTTTTCGCTGCCGACGACGTCGCAGAGATCGACCAGATAGGGCGGCGTGTACCAGTGGGCGATGAGGGTGCGGGGCTGGCGGCGGTCGGGGACCAGGGGGAAGATGTCCAGGCCCGAGGTGTTGGAGGCAAGGATGGCCTCCATCGGTGCGAGACGGTCGATCTCGGCGTAGAGGGCGCGCTTGATGTCGGGGCGCTCGGAGATGGCCTCGACGATGAGCTCGGCGCCTTCGAGGGTTTCGGCGACGGTGGGATGGCAGGTGACCGCGGTGTCGAGCCAGGCGTCGCTGCGATCGGTCTCGCCGCCTTCGCGCAAGGTCGCC
>JBGAIK010000370.1:0-2911 GCA_044225615.1 Acetobacteraceae bacterium
TGGCGGGACGGCGGGCGCTGTCGCTGCGGGGGCTCGCGCTGGCGATGGCGGCGATCGTGCTGGTCTCGCCATATGAGGTGCTCGGCGTCAGTTTCCAGATGAGCTTCTCGGCCGTGCTGGCCTTGATCGCGGGGTACGAGGCGTTGCGGCCGTGGCTGAGCCGCATCCATGGCGACGGGTCGTGGCGGCGGCGGGTGCTGGGGCATGTGGTGGGATTGGCACTGACCAGCGCGCTGGCGGGGACGGCCTCCGCGCCGTTCGGCGCCTATCATTTCGGGCATGTGCAGCTCTACTACGTGCTGGCCAACATGGTGGCGGTGCCCCTGACCGCGATGTGGGTGATGCCGGCGGGGATGCTGGCGATGGTGCTGATGCCGCTCGGGTTGGATTGGCTGCCCCTGGTGGTGATGGGGTGGGGAATCGAGGCGGTGCTGGCGGTGGGGCGGCATGTGTCGGCCTGGCCGGCGGCGGTGGTGGCGGTGCCGCCGATGGCGCCCTGGGGGCTGGCGGCGATCAGCCTGGGGATTGCCTGGCTGGGGATCTGGCGGACGCGGGTGCGGCTGGCCGGGGTGCCGGTGATTGTTGCGGGGTTGCTGTCGCCGTTGGCCCTGGTGCCGCCGGACGTGCTGATGGCGGCGGATGGGCGGATGCTGGCGGTGCGGGCGGGGGGGACGATCCTGGTGCAGAGCGACACGACGCCGTCGCGGTTCACGCTCGACTCTTGGCTTCAGCGGCTGCCGGCGGCGGCGGTGGTGCGGTTGCCGGTGAACGGGATTGCGCCGGGGGCGGTTTGCGACCGGGAGGGCTGCGAGGTAGGCAGGGTGCTGGTGCTGCGGGGCGGCGAGCGGTGCGACGGGGCGGTGCTGGTTTCGTTGCAGCCGATCCGCCATTCCTGTCCGGACCGCCCGCCGCGGTTCGACCGGTTCAGCGTGTGGCGGGAGGGGGCGCATGCGATCTGGCTGGGGCCGGACGGCGTGCGGGTGCAGACGGATCGGGGCACGCGCGGCGAGCGGCCGTGGGTAATACCGTTGCCGACACGGACGCGGGTGCCGCCGGGGCTTGAGGTGGCGCCGGCCGAAACCTTGCCGGACGAATAGATTACCATTTCGTCCTGAGCACCGCCGGGGGCGGGAAGTTGGCGCGCCAGTGGCGGGCGATGTCGGCGCGGGTGGCGTGCCAGACGCGGTCGTGCCTGGCCACGTGGTCGAGGAAGCGGATCAGGCCCGCGGTGCGGCCGGGGCGGCCGGCGAGGCGGCCGTGCAGGCCGAGATTCATCATGCGGGGGCGGCCTTCCTGGCCTTCGCGGTAGAGCACGTCGAAGGTGTCGCGGAGGTAGGTGAAGAACTGCTCGGCCTCGCCGAAGCCGCCGGCGACGGCGAAGCGCATGTCGTTGGCTTCCAGCGTGTAGGGCAGGAACAGCTCGGGCTGGCCCGCGACGTCGGCCCAGAAGGGCAGGTCGTCGGCGTAGTTGTCGGAGAAATAGAGCATGCCGCCGAGCCGGCTCAGCAGGCGGTAGGTGCGGGCGCTGGAGCGGTTGTACCAGCCGACCGGGCGCTCGCCGCCGCAGAGGGCGGCGTGGAAGGCGAGCGTGTGCTCGATCTCGGCCAGTTCGCCGGCTTCGTCGGCCGGCGGGTCGATGTTCCAGCGCAGGCCGTGGGAGGCGATTTCCCAGCCGGCCTCGCGCATCGCGGCCACCGCATCGGGGTTGCGGGCCATGGCCATGGTGACGCCGAAGCAGGTGACCGGGAGGCGGCGCGCCGAGAGCAGGCGCCAGAGGCGCCAGAAGCCGACGCGGCTGCCGTATTCCCACAGGCTGTCGGCGGTGAGGTTGCGCTCGCCGACGCGCGGCGTGGTGATGTGCTCGGTGAGGAAGGCGACGGATTGCGGGTCGCCGTGGAGGACGCTGCTTTCGCCGCCTTCCTCGTAGTTGACCACGATGTTGAGCGCGAGCAGGGCGCCGCCGGGCCAGCGCGGGTCGGGCGGGTTGCGGCCGTAGCCGACCATGTCGCGGGGGTAGCCGGGGATGTCGGGGTGGTACGGATTTTCGACCATGGGCCATTTCAACATGGCGTGTGGCGGGCTGCCAATCGGTGACGTTTCGTGGTCAGGTCGCGGCCGGACAGGGAGCACGCGATGGCCGATCGGCCGATCCTTCTGCCGCAGGGGGCATTCGCCGGGCACGCGCGGGCGGGGCTCGACGCCGCGGTGGCCGATGCGGAGCTGACGCGGGTGGGGCCGGGGACGGCTTGCGGCGAATACCTGCGCCGGTTCTGGCAGCCGGTGGCGCTGGACGTGCCGGCGGGTGCGGCGCCGGTGCGGCTGCGGCGGCTGGGCGAGGAGCTGGTGCTGTTCCGCGACCGGTCCGGCAACCTGGGGCTGCTGCATGCGCACTGCTGCCACCGCGGCGCCTCGCTGGAACATGGGATCGTGGAGCGGCAGGGGTTGCGCTGCGGCTTTCACGGCTGGCTGTTCGACGTGGACGGGACGATCCTGGAGATGCCGGCCGAGCCGGCCGACAGCGCCTTGCGCACCAGGCTGAGCCAGGGCGCCTATCCGGTGCTGGAGCACAAGGGGGTGGTGTTCGCCTATCTCGGGCCGATCGCGGCGATGCCGGATTTCCCGGTGTTCGACACGATGGACCGGCCGGCGGAGCGGCTGGCGCCGGTGCTGCGGGAGGTGCCGGCGAACTGGCTGCCGGTGTTCGAGGCGGCGGTGGACCCGCTGCACCTGGCGTTGCATGCGGCAAGGGGGGACGGGGTGGCATTCCAGGACGAAGCGGTGCCGGTGGTGCAGTATCACGAGCGCGCCGCCGGCAACGGGGTGTTCCACAGCGCGGCCTGGCGGCTGGGCGCGCAGGTGGTGCTGCGGGTGCAGGACCATATCCTGCCGAACTTCGCCCAGGACTGGGCGG
>JBGAIK010000049.1:0-23524 GCA_044225615.1 Acetobacteraceae bacterium
CGGCGGCTTCTCCGGCGGCGGTGCATGGGCGCCGGCGGCAATATTTTCGTTCAGGCTGGCGGCAGGCTGGACCATCCGCAGCGGCGAACTGAACGGCGGTATACGCCACCGGCGGGGCCGCGGGATCAACGCCGACTGGCACCAATGTAGCCCAGCTCGCCGGCTTCGGCCCAGCATCTTCCTGACGTGCAGACCTCTTCTCTCCCCGCCGGCGACACGATCACCATTGGCGGCACCATCGACAGCGACTTCACGGCCTTTGGCGGCGTCCAGCCAAAGGCGACCATCGATGTCAGCGGCGGCGGCCTCGTCCGCCTCGCCGGCACCACCAAGCTGTCGGGCGGCATCCGCATCCAGAACCTCGGCACCCTGGCGCTCGAGTTGCCGACCAGCGCCGGAACCTCGGTCATCGACTTTCAGGATGCCGGTACGCTGCGCATCGACAGCGCCACCATGCCGTCCAATCAGATCGATCTGCTCGGACCGCAGAACACGATCGACATCACCCAGCTCCCCTTCGCGCCCGGCGCGTCGGCCAACGTGCTCAACAACCTGCTCACCGTCACGTCCGGCGGCATCACCAAGACGCTGTTCCTCACCGGCCTGCTCAACGGCAGCGCCCAGGTGGCCGACAACGGCAACGGCGGCACGTTCGTCATCGGCCTGCAGACCGACATCACCGTCGCCAACGAGCAGGAACTCGCACAGACCATCCGGCAGATGTCGGTGGGCGGCCTCGATGCGACCGAGAACCGTTCCGTTTCATCACCTTCGCCGCCGGCATGCCGGCCGGCACGCTGACCCTCTCGGCCGAACTGCCCGCCATCAACATGAAGCCCGGCAGCACTCTGGTCATTGACGGCAACAACCAGACGCTCGATGCGGCGCTGCTCGGCCGCGGCCTGTTCGCCTATGCCGGCGGGCTTGAGCTGCACAACCTCACGATCACGGGCGGCAACGCCGCCGGCGGCCAGGGCGGCTACGGCACCCGACGGCCTGCGGCGGCGGTGCCGTGCTCGGCGGCGGCCTGTTCGTCGGCGCGGGTGTCACCGCAACCTTGTCCAACACCTTCTTCCAGCTCAACCAGGCCGTGGGGGGCACCGGCGGCCAGACCGACCTCGCGGGCGGCGATGCGGGCGGCGCCGGCGGCGGCTCGGCGGCGCCGGCGGCAGCGGTGTGCCACATCGCCCATCGGCGGCGGCGGCATCGCGCTGCCGCCGCCGGCGGCGGTTCCTTCCGCCGGTGCACCCGGCATCATCAGCGCATCGTCGTGCGGTGAGCGATCACCGCCGGCGGCGGCGCTCGTCGTCCCCCTGGCACCTACACCGCCGGCGCGGCGGCGGCGTCGCTCCCAGCGGCATCAACGGCGGTTTCGGCGGCGGCGGCGGCGGTGGCGCGCAAAGTAGACGATCAGGCCGGCGGCGCCGGCGGCTTCGGCGGCGGCGGTGGTGGTGGCGGGTACGCGGCGGCCGGCGGGACCGGCGGCTTCGGCGGCGGTGGCGGCGGCGGCATCTCCGGCGGCTCCGGCGGCTTCGGCGCTGGCGCCGGCTCCGCCGGCACCACGGTTGCCGGCGGCGGCGGCGGCCTTGGCGCAGGCGGCGCGATCTTCGTCCAGGCCGGCGGCGCACTCGTCCTTCAGGACGGCAGCATTGCCGCCAACCTCGCCGTCGGCGGGGGCAGCAATGCGGGCAGTACTGCGGGTCAGGGGCTTGGCAACGGCATCTTCATCGCGGGCAACCAGGGCCTCCGGCTCGCCCCGGCCGCCGGCAAGACCCTTGCCCTCTTCGACCCGATCGCCGACCAGGCCGGCAGCGGCGGCAGCGGCGCCGTTACCGTCAGCGGCGGCGGCAAGGTCCAGCTCCATGCCGCCAATTCCTATGTCGGCGGCACCACCGTCACCGGCGGCGCCACGCTCGAGATCATGTCGGGCGGCCAGGCCGGCACCGGCACGTTGCTCGCCGACGGCGCGGGCCTGATCCAGTTCGACACCGGCGCGCTGCTCGGCAACACCCCCTTCAATGCCCGCAACAGCGGCACCATCGCCCTCGCCGCCGGCCTCGCCCCCGCGAACGGCGCCATCACGCTCGACACCGGCGCGGTGATGACCCTCGCCGGCAACGCGCTCGGGGCCGGCGCGCGCGCCATCTCCGGCGGTGCCAGCCTGATCCTGAACAGCTCTACCCTCGGCACCGGCGCAATGACCGTCACCGGCGCCGCCACCGTCCAGGCCGCTGCCGGAAGCTCCCTCGGCAGTGGCCCTCTCGACCTGGAGGGCGGCGCGCAGGTCGTCCTCCTCGGCAACAGCAGCCTGTCGGGCGCCGTCACCGTCGGCGGCGGCGCAACGCTCGACGGCGAATCAGGCTCGCTCGGCTCAGGCCTCCTCGCCTTCGACGGCGACGGGCATATCAGGATCGGGGGCACCGGCGCGCCCGCCAATCCCATCGGCAGGATGGAGCACGGCAGCACCATCGAACTCCTCGGTCTGGCCGCCGCGTCCAACGCCAGGCTTCTGGTCGGTCCCGCCCATCAGATCACCTTCCCGCTGGCTGGCGGCGGCACCGCCACGCTCGAGATCGACGCGAGCCTCGACGACACCAACAGCAGCTTCTTCGTCACCCCCGACGGCCTCGGCCACACCCTGCTTACCGGCCTGCCCTACGTCGCGGCGGGCGTGGCCACCGTTGCAGCCGCAGCCGGCGCCATCGTTCCCGTCATCGCCTTCGACGACGCCGACCGCCTTGCCGCCGCCCAGTCCCTGCTCGATCCGATCAACGCCGCGATCCGCGGCGGCTCGGTGCAGCAGGTCAGGCTCGCCCCCGGCGACGCCATCCCGACCGTTCCTGCCGGCATGGGCGGCCAGCTGCTGCTCGCCGAAGGCGGCCAGTTCTTTGCCATCCCCACCGGCTACACCTCGCTGGTCAACCCTGCGAACGAGAGTTCAACCGTGTTCGGCGGCGCTGCCGACGGCCAGCTCGTCGTCTCGGGCCTCGCCGGCATCTCCTTCAACGCCGGAGCCGGCGCCGGCACCGTGCTGGCCGGCGGCGGCGACAACCTGATCAGCGTCTTCAACGGCGGCGGCCACCAGTTCATCGTCACCGGCGCCGGCGACGACACGATCGTCCTGCTCGGCGGCGACGACACGGTCGATGCCGGGACCGGCAGCAACAAGATCCTCACCGGCGCCGGTCACGACGTCATCAACTCGCACGGCACCGACCTGATCGCCGCCGGCGACGTGGGCTCCGCCACCATCAATGCCTTCGGCAACGATCCAACCGTCTTCCTCGGCCCCGGCAGCTCGGTCTACAATGCCGGCTCGGGCCACGCGACCGTGGTCAGCTATTTCACCGGCAATCCCGGCCCCGCCTTCGGCACCGCAACCATCAATGGCGCCGCGGCAGGCGGCACCCAGATCTGGCTCGGCGAGAACCAGGACGTGGTGAACACCACCGGTGCCGACACCGTGATCGCGCGCACCGGAGCGGCCACGGTCAACGCCGCCGAAGGCAACCTGTTCGTCTTCTCGGGCACCGGCGCACTCGATTTCCATGCCGGCACCGGCATCTCCACCATTCTCGGCAATGCCGGCGGCACCGCCACTCTTACCGGCGGCGCCGGCTCGCTGATCAACCTGAGCTACGGTCCCACCCGCTACTTCGGCGGTACCGGCAGCGACACCATCGCCGGCTTCGGCGGCAGCATGACCGTCACCGGCGGCGCCGGCAGCGGCCTGTTCCAGGGCGGCCCCGACGGGCACAACGTGATCACCGGCGGCGCGGGCCAGTCCATCATCCTCGGCGGCGGCGATGGCGACGTGCTCCGCACCGGCACCGGGGCCGGCGACGTCATCCAGGCCGGCAGTGGCGCGGAAACCATCTCCGCCGAAGGCACCTTCGGAACCCACAAGCTCTATGGCGGCTCCGGTCCCAACCTGATCATCACCGGCGAGTTCAGCACCAACGTGCTCACCGGCACCGGCGCCGCCACCATCGTCAGCGGCGCCGGCGTCGACCTCTTCGCCTTCGCCGACGGCAACCACCCGGACGTCGTCATCCAGAACTACACGCCGGCGACCGACTACATCTCCCTCGTCGGCTTCCCTGCCGGCGAGCGCGACGCCGCCCTGGCCGGCGCCACCACCACCGCCGGCAGCCAGTCACTGACCCTCAGCGACGGCACCCACATCACCTTCCAGGGCTTCACCGGCCTGACTGCGGCACATTTCCTGTAGTCAGGTATCGTAGGTCATCAGCGTCTCGCACGGCACCGGGACGCGCGCGCGTCCGTTCAGGAAGCTCAGCTCGATCAGTGCCGCCGCCGCCGGAACCTCGGCGCCGATATTGCGCAGCAGCTGGATCGCCGCCGCCATCGTTCCCCCGGTGGCCAGCAGGTCATCCACAACCACCACCCGCTGCCCGGGCTGCACCGCGTCGGCCTGCACCTCGATCCGGTCGCTCCCGTATTCCAGCGCATAGTCCAGCCCGATGGTGGCCCCCGGCAGCTTGTTCTTCTTGCGCACCATGATGAACCCGCAGCCCAGCTTCAGCGCCAGCGGCGCCGCAACCAGGAATCCGCGCGATTCGATGCCCGCGATCACATCCGGCTGGTGCGCCCGCACCGCGCGCGCCATGCGTCCCATCGCCACCTGCCAGGCATCCCCGTCCCGCAGCAGGGTGGAAATGTCGTAGAACAGGATCCCGGGCTTCGGAAAATCGGGAATGCCGCGGATGTGGTCTTTCAGGTCCATGGGGCGCGTTCCTTTGCTGTGCCGGCATCTAGCGGGCCGGCGCCCCACCGGGCAAGCCGGGCGCGCGACAGCCTTCACCGAAGCGCCACGAATGTGTCATGGTCCGGCAACGGCCTCACTCTAGGGGGGCGCCCGAAACATATCGCGAGGAATCCAGCCCATGAAGCGCCGCACCCTGCTCGCCGCCACCGCCGCCGCCACTCTGCCGGCCGCCGCCCGCGCCCAGGCCAAGACCAGGATCGTCTGGTGGCACGCGATGAGCGCCGCCCTCGGCGAGCAGGTGAACCGCATCGCCCGCGAGTTCAACGCCGCCCAGAACACGGTCGAGCTGGAAGCCGTCTTCAAGGGCACCTACCCCGAGACCCTCACCGGCGCCATCGCCGCCTGGCGCGCCGGCCAGGCACCGCATCTGGTGCAGATTTTCGAGGTCGGGACCGGCTCGATGCTCGCCGCCGGACCGGCCGTGAAGCAGATCTGGCAGCTCAGCCAGGAGACCGGGATCGCCTTCGACCCCAAGGCCTATCTCGGCGGCGTGCGCGGCTACTACTCGCTGCCCGACGGGCGGCTGGCGTCCATGCCGTTCAACTCCTCCTCCTCGCTGATGTGGTACAACAAGGACGCCTTCGAGAAGGCTGGCCTCGACCCGGCGAAGCCGCCGACCACCTGGAACGACGTCATCACCGCCTGCCGCGCGCTGAAGGCCAAGAACGCCACGCCCACGCCGATGGGCTCGGCCTGGCCGATCTGGATCCAGTTCGAGCAGTACGCGGCCATGCACGACCTGGTCTACGCCACCAAGTCCAACGGCTTCGAGGGCCTGGACACCGAGCTCAAGGTCAACACGCCCCCCTTCGTCAAGCAGATGCAGCGCCTGCTCGACATGCAGAAGGAAGGCCTGTTCAAGTATGCCGGCCGCGACAACGCCGCCGACGCGATCTTCCCCTCCGGCGAGGCCGCGATCGGCTTCAACTCCTCGGCCGCCCGCGCGGCCATCGCGCGCGACGCCAAGTTCCGCTGGGCCGCTGCCCTGCTGCCGATCGACCCGGACGTGAATCCCAAGCCGCTCAACTCCATCATCGGCGGCGCGAGCCTCTGGGCCATGACCGCCCCCAACCGCACCCCGGCCGAATACAAGGCCGTGGCCGAGTTCCTGAAGTTCATCGGCCAGCCCGAGAACGACGCCGTCTGGCACCAGAACACCGGCTACGTGCCGGTCACGCTCGGCGGCTATGAGCTCTCGAAGAAGCAGGGCTATTACGAGAAGACCCCCGGCGCCGACCTTGCCATCCTCCAGCTCACCCGCGGCGAGCTGACCCCAAACTCCCGTGGATTCCGCCTCGGCCGCATGGCGGAACTGCGCAACATCTTCTCCGAGGAGCTGGAGAAGGCGCTGCAGGGCCAGCAGGGCGCACAGGCGGCGCTCGACGCCGTGGTCGCCCGCGGCAACCGCGTGCTGCGCGACTTCGAGAAGGCGACGAAGGGCTGAGCTTCGCCGCATGGAGCGGCGCACGATCTTTGGCGGCTGGGCGCTGCCGGCAGCCTTCGTGCTGCCGCAGCTCCTGCTCACCGTCTTCTTCTTTCTCTGGCCTGCGGGCGAGGCGATCTACGGCAGCCTCACCCGCCAGGATGCGTTCGGCATCAGGACCCAGTTCGTCGGCATCGAGAACTTCGCCGACCTGTTCGCCGACCCGCTCTATGTCGAAAGCCTGTGGCGCACGCTCGTCTTCTGCGCCTGCGTCACCGTCCTCTCGATGGGCGTGGCTCTGCTGCTCGCCGTCTTCGCCGACCGCGAGATCGCCGGCCGCGGCATCTACCGCACCCTGCTGATCTGGCCCTACGCCATCGCCCCCGCGGTGGCCGCGGTGCTCTGGATCCTCCTGCTCCACCCCCAGATCGGCATGGTCGCCCACGCGCTCAAATCCGTCGGCATCGCCTGGGACTACAAGCTGAACGGTGGCCAGGCGCTGCTCGTCGTCATCCTCGCCTCGGCCTGGAAGCAGGTCAGCTACAATTTCATCTTCTTCCTCGCCGGCCTGCAGTCCATCCCCCGCGCGGTGATCGAGGCCGCCCGCATGGATGGCGCCAAGGGCTGGCGCCAGTTCCGCACCATCCTGTTGCCGCTGCTCGCCCCCACCACCTTCTTTCTGCTCATCGTGAATCTGGTCTACGCCGCCTTCGACACCTTCGGCACCATCCAGGCCCTCACCCATGGCGGCCCCGGCAAGTCGACCGAAACCCTGGTGGTCAAGGTCTACCGCGACGGCGTGGTCAATCTCGACCTCGGCGGCTCGTCCGCCCAGTCGGTGGTGCTCATGGCCGGCATCGTCGTGCTCACGATCGTCCAGTTCCGCTTCCTCGGCCGCCGTAGCCAGTCATGACGAGAATCCCGGCATGAACGGCCGCACCGACTGGGCCGCCCACGCCGTGCTCGGCATCGGCGTCGCCCTCTTCGTCCTGCCGGTGTGGCTCGTCTTCGCCGCCTCCACCCAGGACGCCTCCGCCATCGGCCGCGGCGAGCTGTCGTTCCTGCCCGGTGCCGGCCTCTCCATCTACGCCACCGTCCTGCGCGAGGGCTCGCCCGGCGTCGCCCCGGTCTGGCACCTGCTGCTGGTCTCCTTCGCAATGGCCATGGCCATCGCGATCGGCAAGATCGTCATCTCGGTGCTGTCCGCCTATGCCATCGCCTTCTTCCGCTTCCCGCTGCGCATGGCCGCCTTCTGGACCATCTTCTTCACCCTGATGCTGCCGGTGGAGGTGCGGATCATCCCCACCTACTCGGTCATGGCCGGCTTCGGCCTGATCAACACCTTCACCGGCCTCACCCTGCCGCTCATCGCCTCGGCCACGGCCACGCTGCTGTTCCGCCAGACCTTCCTCGCCATCCCCGACGAGCTGGTGGAGGCCGCCCGCATGGACGGCGCCGGCCCGCTCCGCTTCCTGCGCGACATCCTGCTGCCGGTCTCGGCCGCCAACCTCGCCGCGCTCTTCGTCATCCTCTTCGTCTATGGCTGGAACCAGTATCTGTGGCCGCTGCTCGTCGCCACCGACGCGCGGCTCGACACCATCGTCATCGGCATCGTCAAGATGATCGGCGCCGACACCTCGGTCGAGTGGAACCGCGTCATGGCCACCGCGGTGCTCGCCATGCTGCCGCCGGTCGCCGTCGTGGTGCTGATGCAGCGCTGGTTCGTCAAGGGACTCACGGAAGGCGACAAATAGATGGCGACCCTGAAGCTTCAGGACCTGCGCAAGAGCTTCGGCAACGTCGCCGTGCTCCACGGCATCGACCTGGAGCTCGCCTCGGGCGAGATGCTGGTCATCGTGGGCGCCTCGGGCTGCGGCAAATCCACCCTGCTGCGCCTCGTGGCGGGTCTCGAAACCCCGACCGCCGGCGCCATCCTGCTCGATGGCCAGGACGTCGCCGGCCGCGATCCTGCCGATCGCGACATCGCCATGGTGTTCCAGAACTACGCGCTCTACCCGCACATGAGCGTTTTCGACAACATGGCCTATGCCCTTAAGATCCGCGGCCTTTCCAGGCCCGAGATCGCCGCCCGCGTGCAGGAGGCCGCCGACATGCTCGGCCTCGCCCCCCTGCTCCAGCGCAAGCCGCGCCAGCTCTCCGGCGGCCAGCGCCAGCGCGTCGCCATGGGCCGCGCCATCGTCCGCCACCCCAAGCTCTTCCTGTTCGACGAGCCGCTCTCCAACCTGGACGCCAAGCTCCGCGTCACCATGCGCGCCGAGATCAAGCGCCTCCAGCGCCGCATGGGCGTGACCAGCCTCTACGTCACCCACGACCAGGTCGAGGCCATGACGCTGGGCGATCGCCTCCTCGTCCTGCACCAGGGCCGCGCCGTCCAGCTCGCCACCCCCATCGAGGTGTTCGAACGCCCCGCCGACATCTACGTCGCCGGCTTCATCGGCGCCCCGGCAATGAACTTCCTCGCCGGCGCGCTGAGCAATGGCGGCACCGCCGTCACGCTCGACCTCGGCCCTACGATCCCCTTCGCCGACGGCAGGCGCCCGGGCCCCGACGGCCGCCGGCTCACCGTCGGCATCCGCCCCGAGCATGTCGCGTCCGACCCGGCCGGCCTTGCGCTCCAGGTCGACCTGCTTGAACCCCTGGGCAGCGAAACCGTCGTCATCGGCCGCCTGCCGGACGGCGAACTGCTCTCCGTCAAGGTCGCCAAGCAGGACACGCCGGGCGAGATGATGACCATCGGCTTCCCCGCCGCGCACCTGCACGTCTTCGACGCCCAGACCACGCTCAGGCTGGAACCCGGATAGCCCCGCCCGGCTCCTATCGCGCAGCTATCCCCGCAACTCCGGGATCACCCACAACGGCCCATCCCCGCGCTCCACCCGCTGGACGTTGTCGAACGCATTGCGGAACCGCTTGAACCGGTTGTCCCAGGTTGGCCCGGCGAGATGTGCGGTCAGGATCACGTTGTCCAGCCCAAACAGCGCATTGTCCGGCTGCGGCGGTTCCTGCTCGAACACGTCGAGCCCCGCCGCCCAGATCGTCCCGTCGCTCAGCGCGGCATGCAGGGCCACCTCGTCCACCACCGGCCCCCGGCAGGTGTTCACCAGGATCGCCGACCTCTTCATCAGCCCCAGCTCCCGGTTGGAGATCATGTGCCGCGTCGAGGCCAGCAGCGGCACGTGCAGGCTCACGATGTCAGAGGTCTGCAGCACCTCGTCCATCAGCCGGAACTTGGCGCCGATCGCGTCCTCGGCATCCTCGTTCAGCCGCGCGACGTCATAATACTGCACCCGCATCCCGAAGCCCCGCGCCATCCGCGCCACCTTCTTGCCGATCGTCCCCAGACCGATGATGCCGAGCGTGCGGCCCTCCAGCTCATAGATGTGCTTCTCCTGCCAGTCATTGCCGCGCCAGCGCCCGGCCGCCACGTTCTCGTGCTGCCATACCAGCCGCCGCGACACCGCCAGCATCAGCAGGATCGCATGCTCGGCCACCGCCACCGAGTTCGCGCCGCCATTGTTGGCAATCGGCACCCCGGCACGCTTCGCCGCGCCGATGTCGCAACGGTCGTACCCGGCCGACAGCAGCTGCACCAGCTTCAGCTTCGGCGCCGCGCGATAGAACGCGTCATCCATGGAAGGGTCGCCGAGTCCCACAAGGTATTTCATGTCCGGCAGTGCCGCCCGGAACTCGGCCGAGTTGGGCTGGGTGATCACCAGCTCGAACCCCTTCGGCGCCATGCCGCCCGCTATCTCCACGTCAGACTGCCCGTTCGGCACCAGCACGATCTTCGACGGCATGCGCTTCTTCCCCGTATTCACCGCCCCCTGAACACGGGTCGGCGCTTTTCCATGAAGGCGCGGCGGCCTTCCACGTAGTCCTCGCTGTCGAAGCACGCCTGCACCATCTGGTCGCACAGCGCGATATCGGCCTCCGGCGACGCCTTCGACAGTTCCGCAACGGTGCGCTTGACCGCCTGGATGGTCAACGGCGCGTTGTCCGCGATGGTCGCGCAATAGGACCGGACATACGCCTCCAGCTCCGCCTCCGGCACCACGCGGTTCACCAGCCCCATGCCCAGCGCCTCGGCGGCGGAAAAGTGGCGCGCGGTGAAGAAGATCTCCTTCACATGCGACGGACCGACCAGGTCCATCAGCTTCTTCACCCCGGACGGGCCATAGCCCAGGCCCAGCCGCGTCGCCGGGATGCCGAACTTCGCCCCCTCGCCCGCGATGCGCAGGTCGCAGCCGATCGCGATCCCGACCCCGCCGCCGATGCAGTAGCCGCTGATCATCGCGATCGTCGGCTTGGGCGAGGTCGCAATCCGCCGCCCCGCCTCGTCCGAGGTCGCCTCGTACGCCGCCACCTGCGCCAGCGTCGCCCGCTGCTGCTCGAACTGGCTGATATCGGCCCCTGCCACGAATGCCTTGTCGCCCGCGCCGGTCAGCACCACCACCCGCACCGCCGGATCGGCCTCGAACCGGTCCATGATTTCAGGGATCGCGGCCCACATCTCGGCCGAGACGGCATTGCGCCGCGCGGGATTGTTGAACACCATCCATCCGATGGCCCCGTCGATCCGGGCCTGCATCCGCGTCGTCGGCAGTTCGATGTCCATTGTCGCGTTCCTCTCCGTGGTTCCCGCCCGCTATACTGCCCCTCGCCGGCAAGCCGGGAAACCGCACGATGCGCCTCGCCGCACAAGCATTCGCATGGGGATGGGTCATGATGGCATCAGCCCTGGCCGACACGCCGCTCCATGCCGCCGCCGCCGCGGGCGACCTGCCCGCGGTCGAACGCCAACTCGCCGCCGGCGCGGCAGTCGACGCGCAGGACCCGCAGCACCGCACCGCCCTACTCCTCGCGGTCGCTGCCAACCATGTCGCCGTCGCCCGCGCGCTGCTGGCCGCCGGCGCCTCTCCCAATGTCCAGGCCGACAACCAGGACACGCCCTGGCTGCTCGCCGGTGCTGCCGGCCGCACCGAGATCCTCGCCGCCATGATCCCGCGCGGCCCCGACCTCGCCATCCGCAATCGCTACGGCGGCAATGCCCTGATCCCCGCCTGCGAGCGTGCCCATGTCGAAACCGTCGCCCTGCTGCTGACGACGAAGATCGATGTGAACCACGTCAACCGGCTCGGCTGGACCTGCCTGCTGGAAATCGTGATCCTTGGCGACGGCGGCCCCCGCCACCAGGAGACCGCCCGCCAGGTCCTCGCCGCCGGCGCCGATCCCAACCTGGCCGACAGGGACGGCATCACCCCGCTCGCACACGCCCGCGCACGGGGTCAGGCCGAGATCGCGAAATTGATCGAGTCGGCAGGCGGGCGCTGACCACGGCGCGCGGTTCACGCCCTCCGGCAACGTGCCTCGGGCGTTCGCGCAGCCGCTACCTCGTCGCCAGGATGAACAGCCGCCGGAACGGCAGCAGCGTCGTCCCGTCGGCCCGGATCGGATACTCAGGCCGCAGCGCCGCGGCGTAGGCGCGCAGGAAATCCCGCCGCAACCCGACGGTAAGCTTGTCCAGATAGGGCTTCAGACTCGTCCCCATCGCCCACTGCACCACCGCATCCTCGCCCGTCAGCACGTGCAGGTAGGTGGTCTCCCAGATGTCGAGGCTCGCCACCAGCGGCCGCAACAAGTCCCAGTAACCACCGGCGTCAAGGATCGCCGGTGCCGCCATCACGTCGATCAGCCGCTCGGCCCAGGGCCCATTGGCCGCCACATCATGCTGCAGCGCCCGCAACGGCGCCGCATGCATCGCCGGCATCTGCACCGCGAAGCAACCGCCGGTCGCCACCTGGGCGAGCAGCCGCGGGAACAGCCGCCCATGAGAACCGAACCACTGCAGGGCTGCATTGGAGTACAGCACATCCACCGGTGCCGGAGGCGCCCAGGTGCCGAAATCCGCCTCGACGAAACTGCATTTGGGTGCCGCCTCGCGCGCCTTCTCCAGCATCGCGGCCGAGCCGTCCACGCCGGTGATCCGCGCCTTCGGCCAGCGCGCCGCCAGGATCGCGGTCACGTTGCCCGGCCCGCAACCGAGATCGACCACCGTCTTCGGCGCCGCCGCCGGCACCCGCGCCATCAGGTCCAGCGCCGGCCGCAGCCGCTCGTCGGCATAGCGCAGATATTGCTGCGGATCCCACTGCATGCGCCTACCCCTCGTTCGTGTTGCGCTTGGCCGCGGCGGAGGCCTCGCGGCACATCGTCGCGGCACGGTCCATCGCCTTGGCCACCACCTCGGCCGCTTGCCGCACCGCCGGATCGTCGTGGCGCTCCAACCGCTCCGCCATCAGCAGCGCCGGCGACAACGCTCCGCGCAGGTCGTGGGTCAACCGGCTCACCGACATCGCCAGTTCCACGACCTTCGACTGCGCCATCGCCTCGGCATTGCGCCGGTTGAACCAGACCGCGATCCCGCCCAGGCCAAAGCCGAGCAGCAACGCCCCAGCCAGATAGCCGACGCCGTTCATCGCCCGCTCCGGGCAGTCGCACTGCACACACGAGTCGCCATTCCGCCAGAGTGGGGCCGCCCGCCCGTCAAAGCAACCGTGACAGGGGCAGCGCGGCCTTCGGCGTCAGGCGTGCGACCGCGCCTTCCAGCCACGCCAGGCCACCGGCAGCAACACAAGACCAGCCATGCCGAGCAGCGGCAGCAGGATCGGCGGCGACAGGATCACGCCCGGATTCGGCCGGACACCCGTCGCCAGCACCGAGGCCAGCCCCGCGCCCACCGAGGCGAAGATCGTCGTCGCCGGAATGATGCCGAGGAACGTCCCCGCCGCAAAAGGCAGCAGCCGCACCCCCAGCGCCGCGGACACCAGGTTCACCAGCCAGAACGGCACCAGGGGAATCAGGCGCATCGCCAGAACATAGGAAAAGGCATCGCGCGCCAGCCCGTCGCGAAACCGCTCCAGGAACGGCCCGGCCCGCGCCGCCAACACCGGCGCCAGCGCGCTGCGCGCCACCAGGAAGATCGTCACCGCGCCGCCGGTGGCACCCATCACCGTCAGCACCGCCCCCAGCACGGTGCCGAACAGCAGGCCCCCGGTCACCGTCAGGAACACGACCCCAGGAAAGGATATCGCCACCGCAGCGGCATAGACGCCAACAAACCCGGCCGCCATCGCAATGGGGTGGGCTGCCACCTGTGCCCGCAACGTCGCCTCCCGCCGCGCCAGCGATGCCCAGTCCAGTTCCCGGTGCAGGCCCAGCAGATAGCCGAGCAGCAGCAGCGCCAGAACGGGCAGCAGCGGCCACAGGCGAAGCAACACACGCATGCCTTTCCTTCCGAAACCGGCTCCCTTGTAGCAGGGCCGCAGCCGCGATCACCCCCTGCACGCGGTTGACGCGCCCGCCCGCCCGACCCTATACCCCGCCCCCTGTACCGGCGCCCGGCCGCGGGCGCCGCAACCGCCTTTGGCGCCCCGCGGCCTGGGCGGCCCACTGCCATACCGGAGAGTGTCGTGAAGCGCACCTATCAACCCTCCAAGCTCGTCCGCAAGCGCCGCCACGGCTTTCGCGCCCGCATGGCGACCGTCGGGGGCCGCAAGGTCCTCGCCAACCGCCGCGCCAAGGGCCGCAAGCGCCTGTCGGCCTGAACCGCGACGGACATCCGCCATGGCGCCCGTCATCCAGGAACCGGGGCGCCTCAAGCGCCGCGCTGAATTCCTGCGCGTGGCCGCCAAGGGCCGCAAGGCGCCGGTCCATGGCCTCGTCCTCCAGGCCCTCGCCCGCGACGACGACAGGCCGGCCCGGCTCGGCTTCACGGTGACCAGGAAGGTCGGCAACGCGGTGGTGCGCAACCGCACGCGACGGCGCCTGAAGGAAGCCGCGCGGCATGTCCTCGCCCGGGCGCCGGTAACCGGCGTCGACCTGGTCCTGATTGGCCGCGATGCGACACGCGGGCGCGACTTCCGGCTGCTGATGGAAGATATCAGCCGCGCGCTGGCCAAGGCGGGCGTCCCCCATGGCACGTGATCCCTGCGCCCACCTTCTGGCCGGCGCAGTGCGCGCCTACCAGCTCACCCTGCGCGGCGTGATCGGCGCCCATTGCCGGTTCGAGCCGAGCTGCAGCCACTACGCGATCGGTGCGCTGCGCGCGCATGGCACGCTTCGCGGCAGCGCGCTTGCCGCCCGCCGCGTGCTGCGCTGCAACCCGTGGCACCCCGGCGGCTATGACCCGGTGCCGCCGGGCGGCGCCGGCTGCGCGCCGCCTGCCTCGCCCCGCGACATGAAGGAACGGACGGCACCCTGATGGACCAGAAACGCCTGTTCCTCGCGATCGCGATCTCGATCGCGATCCTGACCGTCTTCCAGTTCCTGACCCCGCCGCGGCCGGCGTCGGTGCCGCCGGCGCAGCAATCCGCGCCCGCCGACGCGAAGCCCGCCCCAGGCGCCGGCACGCCGGGCGCGACCGTTCCCGGCGTCGCCCAAGCGCCCGCGCCGCCGCCGCGCGGTGCCGCGCGTCGCCTTCACCGCGCCCCGGGTCGAGGGCAGGATCAGCCTGGTAGGTGCGCGGCTCGACACGCTGGTGCTGCGCGACTACCGCCAGGCGATCGAGAAGGACGCCCCGCTGGTGCGGCTGCTGGAGCCGCGCGGCGAGGCCGAGCCCACCTTCGTGCAGTTCGGCTGGACTGCGGCCGAGGGCGAGACCGCCGCCATTCCGGGCGACGATACGGTGTGGACCGCCTCGGGCGAGCTCACACCGGCCAAGCCGATGACGCTCACCTGGGCCAACGGCGCCGGCCTGACGTTCGAGATCACCTTCAACATCGACGAGAACTACATGTTCACCGTCGAGCAGCGGGTGAAGAACGAGAGCGGCGCGCCGGTGCGGCTGTTTCCCTGGTCGCGCATCCGCCGCGACTTCACGCCGCACACCGCGGGCTACTACATCCTGCATGAGGGACTGATCGGGGTACTGGACGGGCGGCTGAAGGAAAGCACCTACGCCGACGCCAAGAAGGAAGGCGAGAAGGCCAAGGGCGTCGCGCTGACGCAGGTCGCCACCGGCGGGTGGGCCGGCATCACCGACAAATACTGGCTGACCGCTCTGGTGCCCGACCAGGCCAGCCGCAACACCGCGCGCTTCCTGCACGTCGCCGGGCCGCAGGAAGGCTATCAGGTGGATTTCCTGGCGGCCGAGCCGCTGGCCGTGGCGCCCGGCGCCACGGCCACCAGCACCAGCCGGCTGTTCGCCGGGGCCAAGGAAGTGCACCTGCTGGACCGCTACGAGGGCGTGCTGAAGATCCCAAGCTTCGACAAGGCGGTCGATTTCGGCTGGTTCTACTTCCTGACCAAGCCGATCTTCTACGCCATCGATTGGCTGAACACCCATCTGCACAATTTCGGCCTCGCGATCCTGGTCTTCACCGTGTTCGTCAAGGCGCTGTTCTTCCCGCTGGCCAACAAGTCCTACCGCTCGATGAGCAAGATGAAGCTGCTCGCGCCGAAAATGACGGCGCTGCGCGAGCAGTACAAGGACAACCAGCAGGAACTCCAGAAGAAGATGATGGAGATGTATCGGACGGAGAAGGTGAACCCGGCCTCGGGCTGCCTGCCGATCCTGATCCAGATCCCGGTATTCTTCAGCCTCTACAAGGTGATATTCGTCACCATCGAGATGCGGCAGGCGCCGTTCTTCGGCTGGATCAAAGACCTCTCGGTGGTCGATCCCACCAACATCTTCAACCTGTTCGGCCTGCTGCCCTTCGATCCCATCCATATCTCGCCGTTCCTGCATCTCGGCGCCTGGCCCCTGATCATGGGCGTGACCATGTATCTCCAGCAGCAGCTCAACCCGCCGCCGCCTGATCCGGTGCAGGCAAAGCTGTTCCAGTTCATGCCCATCATCTTCACCTTCATGCTGGCGAGCTTCCCGGCCGGCCTCGTCATCTACTGGAGCTGGAACAACCTGCTCACGATCCTCCAGCAATGGCTGATCATGCGGCAGACCACGCTGAGCAAGCCGGGCATGGCCAAGGGATGACGGAGGAGCCCGAGCTCCCGGAGGCCGAGCGGCTTGCGGCCGAGCTTGAGGCCGGGCGCAAGCTCTTCGCCGCCGAGTGCCGGTTCTTCTTCGCCGCCCAGCGGCTCGACCAGCTGCCGCCACCCGACCTGCCGGAGACCGCCTTCGCCGGACGCTCCAATGTGGGCAAGTCCTCCCTGGTCAATGCCCTGACGGGACGCAAGACGCTCGCGCGCGCCTCCAGCGAGCCGGGTCGCACCAAGCAGCTCAATTTCTTCAACCTCGGCGACCGGCTCGTGCTCGTCGACATGCCCGGCTACGGCTACGCCCAGGCCGCCAAGGCGGTGAAGCAGGACTGGCAGGGCCTGATGTTCGAGTTCCTGCGCGGCCGTCCCACGCTGCGCCGCGTCCTGCTCCTGCTCGACGCGCGGATCGAGGTGAAGGACTCGGACCGCGCCGTGATGGACCTGCTCGACAAGGCGGCCGTCACCTACCAGCTCGTCCTCACCAAGGCCGATGGCCTGAAGCCACCCCTGCTGGCCGCCAAGGAGGCCGAGATCGCCACCCTCGCCCGCAAGCACCCGGCCGCCTACATGACCGCGCTCACCACCAGCGCCGAGACCGGGCAAGGCATTCCCGAATTGCGGGCGGCCCTCGCACAGCTCGCGGCTTGACCCTGCCCCTCCGGCACCGCAAAACCCGGCCCTCTCTGGAGGAAAACGCCTGATGGGCACCACCGACGCCGCGACGCCGCACGGAACCGCACAGCAGCAGGCCGAGGTCCTGGCCCAGGCCCTGCCGTTCCTGCGCCGCTACGCCGGCGCCACCATCGTGGTGAAATACGGCGGCCACGCCATGGGCGAGGAGGAGCTGGCGCGCGGCTTCGGCCGCGACATCGCGCTGCTCAAGCAGGTGGGCGTGAACCCGGTCGTCGTCCATGGCGGCGGGCCGCAGATCAACGCCATGCTGAAGCGCCTCGCCATCCAGTCCACCTTCATCGGCGGGTTGCGCGTCACCGACGCCGCCATGGTGGAGGTGGTGGAGATGGTGCTGGCCGGCACCGTCAACAAATACGTCGCCGGGCTGATCAACCAGGCCGGCGCGCTCGCGGTCGGCATCTGCGGCAAGGATGGCGGCCTGATCCGCGCCCGCAAGGTCGAGCGCACCATGAAGGACCCCGAGAGCAACATCGAGAAGGCGCTCGACCTCGGCTTCGTCGGCGAGCCCGAGCATGTCGACGTGCGCGTCATCCACGCCCTCACCGGCGCCGGGCTCATCCCCGTCATCGCCCCGGTCGGCGTCGGCGCGGACGGGCAGACCTACAACATCAACGCCGACACCGTGGCCGGCGCGATCGCCGGCGCGCTCGGCGCCACAAGGCTGCTGATGCTGACCGACGTGCCGGGCGTGCTCGACGGCGACAGGAAGCTGATCTCGGAAATGACCATGGCCGATGTCGAGGCCGGCATCGCCAGCGGCATGATCTCGGGCGGCATGATCCCGAAGGTGGAGAACTGCCTCGACGCGCTGCGCCGGGGCGCCAAGGGGGCAGTCATCCTGGACGGCCGCCACCCCCATGCCTGCCTGCTGGAACTGTTCACCGAGGGGTTTGGCACCATCATCCGCGGCTGAAGCGGCCGGGTCGCGAGCCCGTCAGCGACCGACCCGCGCCAGGAAGTCGAGCTGCCAGCGCATCTCCTCCACCGCCAGCGGGAAGCCCCCGCTGGGGGTCGCACGCAGCACCTTCTCCGGCGCCAATCGCGCGAGCAGCGTCTGCAGCGGTCCGGCGACGCGCATTGTGAAGCTCGCCTTCCACACCAGGCTCACCAGCCCCTTGTTGCTGCGCAGGGTGGCCGCCCGCTCCACAACCGAGAGCGGTACATCGGCCGCCACCGCCAGCAGCGCGGTCACCATCCGCGCCTCGCCGCGCTGGATGACGTCGAGCAGCAGCGGCTCCTTCAGCCTGCCCGCGGCATACACCGCCTTTGCCTCGGCCAGGACATCCGCGGGCGCCGCCGGAGCGCGGGCCGGGGTGCGTTCCAGATCCTGGCGCTGGCTCAGCCGCTTGCGCAGTTCGGCGCTGACGGCCGGATCCAGATCCGCCCGGCTCGCCAGAACGTCGAGCAGCTGCGTCGTCACGATGTCCGACAGCACCTGCGCTGCCCGCGCCGTCAGCCGCGGACGCTGCACAAGCGGTGCATGCCATGCCGGAACGTCCGCGGCCCGCGCCACCAGCGCATCCAGCGTCGCCTCGCGGATCGCAGCGGTCGGGTTGCCAAGCAGGGCTGCCACCGCATCGGTGTCCGCAGTGCCCGCAATCGCGTCGCAGACGTTCTCCGCAAGGCCAGGGCGGCGCGCGATCGCAGCGGCCGTCGCCAGCGAGGGCCGCGCCGCGAGCAGCGCCAGCAGATCCTCCGCCGTCAGCAGCGGCGACAGCCGGATCACTGGCTCGCAGACCGACACCGCGCTGTCCCGCGCCAATCGCAGGATCAGCTCGCGCGGCGCCGCGGGCAAATCCTTCACCGCATCGGCGATGGACGCGCGCACCCGCTCCGCCTCATCCTCCACCAGTGCGTAGAGGATGCCCACCGCCTGGTCCTGGATCTCGCCGCGCTGCATTTCCGGCATGCTCGGTACCAGGCTCGACAGCTTGCGCGCGAGCAGGGTCCGCACCCGCTCGTCGCGGTCGCCCGCCAGCAGATGGTCGGCCGCCCGCGGCGTCGCCCGGTTGATCGCGACCGCACCGCGCACCGTCACCGACGGATCGCTCGCCAGCGTCAGCAGCATCTCCGGGCAGGTCTCAGGGCTGGCCCCCAGGCGAACACGCGCCGCCTCGTCCGCCGCCAGCGACAGGCCGGGTTGTCGCGCCTCCAGCGCCTGCGCCAATGTCCCGGGCATCAGACGCGCTCGCCCCGGGATACCCGCCAGTGACCGCGCCCCGCCCGCTTCACCTCGTACATCGCCTGGTCGGCGCGATGGATCAGCGCATCGATGTCCTCGCCATGCCCCGGCCAGCGGCAGGCGATGCCGATCGACATCGTCAGGCTCAGCGCATTTCCCTCCGCCAGGTGCGCGAGCATGCGCGGTCCCTCCACCCGCAGGCTCTCCGCCCGCTCCGCGGCCGTCAGCTCGTCGGCCCCATCCATCCACACCGCGAATTCGTCGCCGCCCAGCCGCGCCACCAGGTCGGACGGCCGCACCGTCTGGCGCAGCAGCCCGGCGGTCAGGCACAGCGCCTCGTCGCCCACGTCGTGCCCGCGGCAGTCGTTCAGCGCCTTGAAATTGTCCAGGTCGATGAACATCAACGTCCCCGGCAGCGCCTCGCGCTCCAGCCGCTCCACGCGTCGTCCCACCTCGTCGAGGAAGGCGCGCCGGTTGAGCAGCCCGGTGAGCGGGTCGGTCCGCGCCTGCCGCGCCATCTCGCGCTGGATCGCCTCGTGCTCCAGGATCACCCGGATGATGCCGGTCGCCGACCCGGCAAGCGCCAGCTCGTCGGCGTCCCATGCCCTCGCCCCGGGCAGCCGCCACAACACGAAGCCCGCCTGCTCGCCGTAGCGCTGCTGGCTCGGGCACACCAGGATGCAGCGCCCGTCCGGATCGCTCGCCTGGCTCGGCTCGCTCTCGCCGGCCTCGAGCAGCGTCATCGCCGTGTGCAGCATGTCCGGCGTCATCATGCCGACCTTGTAGAGCACGCTCGACTCGACGCCGTCGCCGAGCATGTCGATCACCGCACAGCCTTCCGCCCCCAGCGCCGAGACCAGCGCGTCCAGCGCCGCCTTCATCATCTTCTCCGCCAGCACTTCCTGGCGCATCTGCCACAGGATGTGGTCCAGCAGCTCGCCCCGCCGCAGCGCCGCCGCGACCCGCGCATCGTGCCCGTCCTGCTCGCTCAGGTCCTGCCCCAGTCCCCGTACGCCGATCACCGCGCCCGCCTTGTCCAGCAGCGGCGTCGCCGCGATCGCCAGGCACACGCTGCTGCCATCCGGCCGCCGCAGCCACGCCCGCCGGCGCCGCACGGATGTCGCGATGCGGAACGGATTGAATGCCGTGCCGTCCCCGGAATCGGCCAGCAGCAGCTCGGCCGGCTGGCCAAGCAGCGTGCCCGGCGCCCAGCCCAGCGCCGGGTCCGGCGCCACGAACACCAGCCGCCCCCACGCATCGGTCTCGAACACGAAATCCGCCGCCAGCGTCACCAGCTCCCGCCACCGCTGCCGGCTGTCCAGCAGCGCGTCGCGCAGCGCCTCGTCGGACGGGACAAGTTCGGTCGCCGCCGGCCCGGCGACGCGCACGAAGGGAGCAATCGCCTGATTCATCCGTCCCGGTCCCGTTGTTCCGCCGCATTCCAGGCCATAGAGGTAAATCCGGGGTTACTGCCGCCTGCGCTGGCGAATTGACACGCGCAAGGGCGGTGCGCATGGTCCCGCCTCCCGCGCGGGCCGGCCGCGCGGGCCAGAACGGGAGATCTTCCGGGCATGACCGACCAGTCGCTCCGCACCACCATCGAGGCGCTGTGGGACGCCCGCGACACCATCAATTCCGGCACCAAAGGCGCGCCGCGGGAGGCTGTCGAGCAGGCGCTGGCCATGCTGGAAGCCGGCACCGCCCGGGTCGCCGAGCCCGACGGCGCCGGCTGGAAGGTCAACGAGTGGCTCAAGAAGGCGGTGCTGCTGTCCTTCCGCCTCAACGACAGCGTGATCATGGAAGGCCCCGGCGGCGCCCCGGTCTGGGACAAGGTGCCGATGAAGTTCGCGGGCTGGGGCGAGAACCGCTTCCGCGACGCCGGCTTCCGCGCCGTCCCCGGCGCCGTGGTCCGCCGCTCCTCCTATATCGCCCCCGGCGTCGTGCTGATGCCGAGCTTCGTCAATGTCGGCGCCTATGTCGGCGCCAACACCATGGTCGACACCTGGGCCACCGTCGGCTCCTGTGCCCAGATCGGCAAGAACTGCCACCTCTCCGGCGGCGTCGGCATCGGCGGCGTGCTGGAGCCGTTGCAGGCGGCCCCGGTCGTCATCGAGGACGATTGCTTCATCGGCGCCCGCTCCGAGGTGGTGGAGGGCGTGATCGTCGAGCGCGGCGCGGTGCTCGCCATGGGCACGTTCATCAGCCAGTCCACCAAGGTCATCGACCGCGCCACCGGCCAGATCCATATGGGCCGCGTGCCCGCCTATTCGGTGGTGGTCCCCGGCTCGCTGCCAGGCAAGCCCCTGCCCGACGGCACCCCCGGCCCGTCGCTGAACTGCGCCGTCATCGTCAAGACCGTCGATGCGCAGACGCGGGCCAAGACCGCGATCAACGAACTGCTCCGCGATTGAGCAACGAACCCCATCCGCTCGCCGATCCGGTCCGACTTGCGCAGGACCTGATCCGCTGCGCCTCGGTGACGCCCGCCGATGCCGGCGCGCAGGGTGTGCTGGCCGGCGCACTGGCGCAGCTCGGTTTCACCGTCACCCGGCTGCGCTTCGGCGAGATCGAGAATCTCTTCGCCCGCATCGGCACCGAAGGCCCGCATATCTGCTTCGCCGGCCATACCGACGTGGTGCCCGAGGGCGCCGGCGCCTGGTCGGCCGGGCCGTTCGCCGGCGAGATTCGCGACGGCGTGCTCTACGGCCGCGGCGCCTGCGACATGAAGGGAGCGATCGCCGCATTCGCGGCCGCCTGTGCCGCCCATCTGAACGGCGGGCCGCCCAGGGGCTCGATCAGCTTCCTGATCACCGGCGACGAGGAAGGCCCCGCCGTCGACGGCACGGTGAAGGTGCTGGACTGGATGGCGGCAAACGGCCAGGTGCCGGATTTCTGCCTGGTCGGCGAGCCCACCAACCCGGCCCGCATCGGCGACATGGTCAAGATCGGCCGCCGCGGCAGCCTCAACGCCGCGATCACCGTCCACGGCACCCAGGGCCACGCCGCCTATCCGCAGCGCGCCGACAACCCGGTCCATCGCCTGGTCCGCGCGCTCGCCGCCGTGACCGCCGCCCCGCTCGACGCCGGCAGCGACTGGTTCGAGGCCTCGACGCTGCAGGTCACCAGCATCGACGTCGGCAACCCCGCAACCAACGTCATCCCGGCCACCGCGCGGGCGAAGCTCAACATCCGCTTCAACGACCTGCACACCGGGGCGAGCCTGTCCGCCTGGCTGCGCGCCGCGATCGGCCAGCATGCCGATCGCTTCGATTTGGACGTCTCGATCAGCGGCGAGAGTTTCGTGACGAAGCCCGGCCCGCTGGTCGATACGCTGCGCCATGCCATCGCCACCACCACCGGCATCGACCCGAAGCTCGACACCGGCGGCGGCACGTCGGACGCGCGCTTCATCGCCCGCTTCTGCCCGGTGGCCGAGTTCGGCCTGGTCGGCGCCACCATGCACCAGGTGGACGAGCGCGTGCCGGTCGCCGAACTGCGCGCGCTCGCCGGCGTCTACCGCGCCGTGCTCGACGCCTTCCTGTCCTGAGGCGGCGCAATGGGCCCCCTGACCGGGCTGCTGCTGCTCGCCCGCTTCCGCGCCGAAGGCCTCGCCGCCTTCACCGCCACCCCACAGGCGTTCCTCAACAGCCTTGCCCCGCCGCTGGCCCTTGCACTGGTCTCCGGCCTCGGCATCCTGCTCGGCGGCCACCTGCGCGGCTTCCTGCTGCAAATGCTCGCCAACGTCGTGGCGCTGCTCGCGCCGCCCACGCTGTCGCACCTGCTGGCCCGGCGCTGGGGCCGTGAACCGCTCTGGCTGCGCTACGTCGTCGCCGGCAACTGGGTCAACGCCGCCACCGCGCTGGCCTCGCTCCTCGCCGTCCAGTTCGCGGCGCCGACCCGCGGCGAACCCGCGTCCGGGCTGCTCGTGCTCATCCTGCTGGCTACCGCGGTCTATTCACTCGCAGTCCAGTGGTACCTGCTCTGGCGCGGCCTCGCCGTCACCCGGCTGCAGGCGACGCTCGGCATGCTCGGCATCTGCCTCGGCACCGGCATGCTGATCGTCGGCCTAGCCATGCTCGCCGCGGCGCTGCGCTGATGCGCACCCGCCGCACCGTCACGGTCGTCGGCTGCCATGCCGAGGGCGAGATCGGCGACGTCGTCACCGGCGGCATCCTGCCCCCGGCCGGCGCCACCATGTTCGACAAGATGCAGACCATGCAGCGCGAGCACGATGCCGTGCGCCGCTTCCTGCTCTGCGAACCCCGCGGCCATGTCGGCCGCCACGTCAACATCCTGGTGCCCCCCACTCGGCCCGACTGCGACGCCGGCGTGATCATCATGGAGCCCACCGAATACGTGCCGATGTCGGGCTCCAACCTGATCTGCACCGTCACCGTCCTGCTTGAGACCGGCATCCTGC
>JBGAIK010000050.1:0-22874 GCA_044225615.1 Acetobacteraceae bacterium
CGCCGAGGTCGCGCGCGCGGTGGTGGGCGCCGGCAGGGTGGTGACCGATTTCCCCCCCAGCCTGGGCTGCGAGGATTTCGCCTACATGGCCCGCGCGGCCGGCGGCGCCTATGTCTGGATCGGCGCCGGCCCGGCCGGCCCGGGCCAGGGGCTGCACGGCGATCGCTACGTGTTCAACGACGCGATCGTGCCGACCGTGCTCCGCTTCTGGACCTCGCTGGTGCGGCAAAGCCTGCCAGCGTCAGGCAGGTGACTTCGGCAGCAGCCGTACCCCCGGCAAGCCGTCGAAGTGCCGATCGCAGGTCAGCAGATCGGCGGCGTGGGCGCGGGCGGTCGCATAGACGACCGCATCGGCCGTCGGCAGGCGGTGCCGGGCGGAAAGCACGGCCGCATCCAGCGCGATCGTCGTATCGAGCACGGAGACGACGCAGGTCTCAGTGAAAGCAATGGTTTGATCGGCTTCCGCCTCACCGGCTTCCCGGACGAGCCATTTCGCCAGCTCGAGCTGCACGATCGTCGGCACCACCCAGGCATCGCGCTCCGGCAACTCACGGGCGATTTGCTGCCCCAGCGCAGACCCGGTCAGGTACTCGATCCAGGCGGAGGTATCGACCACGCGCATCAGAAGCGATCGTCACGATCTCGGTAGCCATCTGTCGAGGCTCCCTTCGCGATGCCTGCCAACTCCTCGACGCGCGGAACCGGCACGAGCAGCAATCCGGACTCCTTCGGAATGAAGGCAAAGACCTGCCCGGCCTTCCAGTTGCGATCGGCGCGCACCGACTTCGGGATCGAGATCTGGAATTTCGCCGACAGCGTGGCGGTGTCGCGTGTTGCCATTACGAATGCCTCATCGATCAACAATAGGTAAGAAGATAGCCGACCTGTCGATGGCGGACCAAGTTTTTCCTCGCAACCAGACCAATCGGCCCGTCCATCTCCCCAGCGGTCGGGCCGCGCGGCAATGTGCCGCGCCATGAACACCCTTCCGCCCCTCGCCCTCACCATGGGCGATCCGGCCGGCATCGGCGGCGAGCTGTCGCTGAAGGCCTGGCTCGCCCGCCGCGGCGGCCGCCCCTTCGTCGCGCTCGACGATCCCGACCGCCTGGCCGGCATCGCCGCCCGGCTCGGCCTCGACGTGCCGGTCCGCCCGGTCAATGCCGCGGGCGCCGCCGGCGCCGTGTTCCGCGACGCGCTGCCGGTGCTGCCCATCCGCCTCGCCGCCCCGCCCAGCCCCGGCCGCGCCGACCCCGCCAACGCGCCGGCGGTGATCGCCTCGATCGAGCAGGCGACCCGGCTGACCCTGACCGGCGAGACCGCCGCGGTGGTGACCAACCCGATCCACAAATCCACCCTCTACGGCACCGGCTTCCCCCATCCCGGCCACACCGAGTTCCTCGCCGCCCTCACCGGCGCGCCCCTGCCGGTGATGATGCTGGCCAGCCCCGACCTGCGCGTGGTGCCGGTCACGGTGCACGCCTCGCTGCGCCGGATGCTCGACATGATCACGCTGGAGCGCATCGTCGCGGTCTGCCGCGTCACCGCCGCCGCGCTGCGCGACCACTGGGGCATCGCCGCGCCCCGCCTCGCCATCGCCGGCCTCAATCCCCATGCCGGCGAGGATGGCACCATGGGCGAGGAGGAGATCACCGTCATCGCGCCGGCCATCGAGCAGCTCCGCGCCGAGGGGCTGCACGTCACCGGCCCCTGGGCCGCCGACAGCATGTTCACCCCCGAGGCGCGTGCCGGCTACGACGTCGCCATGGGCATGTACCACGACCAGGCGCTGATCCCGCTCAAGACGCTCGACATGCGGCACGGCGTGAACACCACGCTCGGCCTGCCCATCATCCGCACCTCGCCTGACCACGGCACCGCCTTCGCCATCGCCGGCACCGGGCGCGCCGACCCTACCAGCCTGATCGCGGCCATCGACCTTGCCGCCGACCTCGCCGCACGGAAGGAAGCCGCATGAAGCCGCAGCGCCTCGGCATCAACGTCGATCACGTCGCCACGCTGCGCAACGCCCGCGGCGAGCACTACCCGGACCCGCTGCTGGCCGCCCGCATGGCCATCGAGGCGGGCGCCGACGGCATCACCATCCATCTGCGCGAGGACCGCCGCCACATCCGCGACGCCGACGTCACCGCCATCTGCGCCGGTGTCGCGAAGCCGGTGAATTTCGAGATGGCCGCCACCGAGGAGATGGTCCGCATCGCGCTGTTCGCCAAGCCGCACGCCGCCTGCATCGTGCCCGAGAAGCGCACCGAGGTGACCACCGAGGGCGGGCTCGACGTCGTGGGCCACGCCACCGCGCTGCGCCCCATGGTCGCCCGCCTCGCCGAGGCCGGCATCCGCGTCTCGCTGTTCGTCGACCCCGACCCCGCCCAGCTCGAGGCCGCCGCGCGCATCGGCGCGGCCGTGGTGGAGCTCCACACCGGCACCTACTGCCACGGCGCGGAAGGCGAGCTGGAGCGCCTGCAGCGCGCCGCGGCACTGACCACCCGTCTCGGCCTGGAATGCCACGCCGGCCACGGACTCACCTTCGACAACGTGACGCCGGTGGCCGCCATCCCCGAGGTGGTGGAGCTGAACATCGGCCACTTCATCATCGCCCAGGCCGTGTTCGACGGGCTGCCGGCGGTGGTGAAGCGGATGAAGGGGCTGATGGAAGCGGCAAGAAGATGAGGAGAAAGGGTTAGGCAATCAGGTAGATCGGGCTCGCCCAGACCACGTTCCCGTCCTCCAGCGTCGCCCGGATGAACAGCGCGTTGTCCTCGTCCTGGCGCAGCGCGACCCGCATTTCCGCCCGGAACGTCCGGTGCGGGTTCACGTCGGGCAGGCGGAACGCCCGCACCCGCCGGCCGAGGCCGCCGGCTTCCAGCACCGTGTCCTCCATGCCCAGATCGGCAATGGCGATGCGCGCCTGCACGAGGTTGGTGTCCACCGCCAGCGTGCCGGAATGCGGGTCGTCCAGCATCGCCTCAACGCCCATGAACCCGCCCGTCGTCACCCCGTCGAATGCCAGCCCCGAGCCCGACGGCGCGAACCGCCGGTCAAGGTTGAACCGGTTGATCGGCCGCGCCCCGCGCCACCCGTTCCCTTCCAGCCCCAGCGTGCCCTTCCACAAGGTTTCCCGCCCGCGGCCGCGGTATTCGGAGCCTTCCCACAGCACCCGCGCGCGGCGCCCGAGATCGGCCGCGCCGTAGGGGCGCAACACGGTGAGCAGCCGGGTGCGGTTGCGCAGCTCCACCCGCTCGATCGGCACGCCGGCGGCAAGCGTGAAGCCGAAAGTCGCCTCGCGGTCGCGCACCCCGGTCAGGATGGCCCCCATGCCCGGCCGGGCGGTGCGGCCCACCGGCGCGCCGCCGAGCGCGGGGTCGTCGCGGTGCAGGTCGGCCGGTTCGGACAATGTGGCCCAGGTCTCGCAATGCACCCGTGCCGCACCGGTAGTGGCGTAGTTGCGGCGCCACAGCATCGCCTCCCAGATCGCCTCCCGCGACAGCTCCCGCGCCAGGTAGCAGGTGAGGCCGCCATAGGAGCCGAACAGCGAGGCGCCGGGATGCGAGGCACCCTGCCGGCCCTTGTGCCCATCCGAGTTGGCCGCGATGCCCACCCGCCCGCCGGCGGCGAAGGCGTCCTCCAGCATCCAGTCGAAGGTGCCCCAGTCGGAATGCACCTCCACGCTGCGTTCCAGCGCCTTGTCGTGCGCGTAGCGCAGGTTGGCGTAGCGCCCGCCCACATGGGGCAGGCACAGCGCGTCCCCCTCCGCCCGCAGCGCGGCGTGCAGCGCGCGCACGTCGAGCGCGTCGGCGCCGGCATCGGACAGGTCCTCGACCAGCGCGTGGCAGGAGCGGTGCAGGGTGCGGCCCTCGCCCTTGACCAGCACGTTGCGGTCCCCGCCCAGCGCCGTGTTGCCGGACCATTCGTAGCCCGGGAAGAACACGAACCGGCCGGGCACGTCGAAGGCGCGCGTTACCCGGTTCAGATCGTCCCAGATGGCTGCGGTGATCTGGAAATCGTTGCCCTGGTGGCACATCGCATCGACGAAGGCGAGGTCGCGCGCGTATTCCGCCAGCCGCCACGCCGAGTTGGTGCCGATCGTCTCCTCCGACTGGCCGTGCATGTCGGCCCAGAACGGCAGCAGCTCCGCCTGCTGCACGATCCGCAGCGGGTTGCTTTCCGCCAGCGCCTGCCCGTCGGCGTCGCGCAGCGTGATCGCCACCTCGCCCACGCCGGCCCGCAGGCCCTCGATCCGCTGGAAGCGCGCACCCGCCGGCCATTCGATCGCCGCCGGCAGCCCCTCCACCGGCGCGCTCGCCGAAAGCAGCAGCCGCCCCGCCACCCGGCCCGACGGGTTGCCCCAGCGGTCGTCGGCGCGCAGCCCCAGGGCGAACGCCTCCCCCGCCCGGCGCACGGTCGGCAGCACGGCGCGGAAGGCATCGGGCGGGCCGGCCGCGATCTCGATCCAGGGCTGCTCCGGCAACAGCGCCCAGTTGCAGCAGGCGAACACGTCGGCCAGCACGCGGAACTCGAACCGGTCCTGGCAGAAGGTCTGCATGCGCATGCCCGGCCCGCCGCCGCTGCGGTCGCCCAGCCGCACCGTGATCGTGTCCCCCGGCGCCAGGAACCCGCGCCCCACCGCCACCGTCAGGCACTTGCCCCAGGGCCGCATGTTGAGCCGCGGATGGTACGAAAGGTCGAGCCGCGCCCCGTTCGACGCCTCCGCCGTCACCCAGTTGGCGGCCTTCGGGTCGGCGAACTGCGGCACCCCCATGTCGGAGGCGAAGCGGCTGACGATCCGGATCGAGCCGGTGTCGTCCACGCCGAACTGCCCGGCGGTGAACACCAGCTCGAAGCTCTGGAAGCTGCCCGCCTCCACCGCCATCCCGTGCCCGGACACCAGCCGCGCGGTGCCGATCCGGTCGGCCATGTAGTCGGTATGGCGGGCAACGTGCGGCATCCTGTCCTCCCCGGGCTTCCTGCCCGGCAAGGCTACCGCACCGAGATCCGCCCGTCGCCCGGCGCCACCGCCCGTCCGGCCGAAAAAGCCGCCGCGACCACGGCATCCAGCGGCGGGCCGGCGTCATAGGGGTCGATCGCCTTCTCCCGCATCACCGTGTAGCCGTCGCCGCCGCTGCGCATGAAATTGTTGGTCACCACCAGGTAGGTGCGGGCCGGATCGACCGGCGTGCCGCCGACCTCCAGCGAAGTGACGGATTTCGTCAGCGGGTTCCACACCAGCCGCGCGCCCGCGAGCTGCGGGAAGGCGCCGGCCCCGGCGCGGCCCACGCCGTTCGTCACCGCCGCCAGCAGGTCGGCGCCGGACAGCTTCAGCGTCGCCACCGTGTTGCCGAACGGCAGCATGGTCATCACCGCGCCCAGCGTGACCTCGCCCCCGGGCAGGCCGGTGCGCAGCCCGCCGGCATTCATGATCGCGACATCCGCCCCGTTGACGCTGGCCAGCATCGCATCGGCGACGAAATTCCCCAGCGGGCACTCGCCGACGCGGCAGATGGCTGAATCCTCGGCCGCCGGCAGATGCCCCACCACCCGCCGGCGCACCCCGTCGAGCTGCGCCGCATACCCGGCCACGATCGCCGCCACCCTGGGCTCCTCCGGCAGGTCGAGCCCGACATGCCGCACGTCCCCGCCATAGGCGACCGGGGTGAACCCGTCATCGAGGTCGATGTCCAGCCGCCCGACATAGCGCGCGAAACACGCCGCCTGCGCCACCACCGCGCCCCCCACCCGCTGATGCGCCGGGCCCTGCGCCCCCGGCTCGCTGTCCGACAGCAGCGTGTGCGAATGCCCGCCGATGAAGGCCATGACGCCCGGCACCGCCTGCGCCAGCGCATGGTCCTCGCCCACGCCCAGATGCGACAGCGCCACGATCACCTGGGCGCCCCGCGCCTTCAGCGCCGCCACCTCCGCCTCCAGCGCCGGCCGCGGCTGGCCGAAGCGGACATGACGCCCAGGCGAGGAGCTCACCGCCGCCTCGGTCGTGGTCAGCCCCACGATGCCCATGCGCACAGCGCCGACCTGCAGGATCACCGATCGGTGCAGCTTGCCCGCCAGGTCCGGATCATCGGCGGCATCCACGTTCGCCGACAGCAGCGGGAACCGCGCGCCGGCCGCGAATTTCGCCAGCGTTGCCGGCCCGTTGTCGAACTCGTGGTTGCCCACCGCCATGGCCTGCGTGCCCAGCGCATGCATCACCGCGAGCTCCGCCTCGCCGCGCCAGGCGGTGTAGAACAGGCTGCCCTGGAACTGGTCGCCCGCATCCAGCAGCACCACGCTGCGCCCATCCGCCTCGGCCGCCGCCCGCTCGGCCGCCAGCCGACTGGCCAGCCGCGCCACGCCGCCGAAACAGTCCGCCCGCCCGCCATCAGGCCGGCAGGCCAGCGCCCGGCCATCCACCGGCTCATGCCGGGAATGGAAATCATTCATGTGCAGGATCGTGATCCGATGCGCCGTGGCCCCCCGGGCCATGCGCTGGAGCGGCAGCGTGCCGAGGGCACCAAGGAAAAGCCGGCGGGACAGTGTCATTCCACTACCATATACGGAGCGCCGCGGCGCGACAGTGAAAATTCCCGGCATCGCCGCCCTTGCCTTCCGCGGCGAGTCGGCCGATGTAGCAACCGGACCGAACCGGTCCCCTTTGACCCCGCAGGTGCACCATGTTCATCGAGACCGAAGGCACGCCCAACCCCGCCACGCTGAAATTCCTCCCCGGCCGGGACGTGATGGGCGCCGGCACGGCCGACTTCGCCACCGCCATCGCCGCCGACCGCAGCCCGCTCGCCACGGCCATCTTCGACCTGCCCGGCGTCACCCGCGTCTTCCTCGGCGCCGACTTCGTCACCGTCACCAAGTCCGACGCGCTGACCTGGCAGCAGCTCAAGCCCCAGGTGCTCGGCGCCATCATGGAGCATTTCGTCGCCGGCCGCCCCGTCATCCTCGGCGAGGACACCGACACGGAAGAGGACACCCTGCCCGAGGACGCCGAGATCGTCGCCCAGATCAAGGAGCTGCTCGACACCCGGGTCCGCCCGGCGGTCGCCGGCGACGGCGGCGACATCGTCTTCCGCGGCTTCCGCGACGGCGTGGTCCGCCTCCACATGCAGGGCGCCTGCAGCGGCTGCCCATCCTCGTCCGCCACGCTCAAGCACGGCATCGAGAACATGCTGCGCCACTACGTCCCCGAGGTCACCCGCGTCGAGCAGGTGATGTTCTGATGCTCGACGACACGGCGCTCGACCTCATCCTGCGCGAAGCCCGCTCGCAGAACGCCTGGTCAGACAAGCCCGTCACCGACGACGACCTGCGCGCCATCTTCGACCTGATGAAGATGGGCCCCACCTCGGCCAACTGCTCGCCCGCCCGCTTCGTCTTCGTGCGCACGCCCGAAGGCAAGGACAAGCTGTTGCCGGCACTCTCCTCCGGCAACTCGGCCAAGACCAAGGCCGCACCCGTCACGGTCGTGGTCGCCTACGACCCCCGCTTCTACGACCACCTCTACAAGCTCTTCCCGCACGCCGACGCCAAGGCCTGGTTCACCGACAACTCTTCCCTGGCCGAGGAAACCGCCTTCCGCAACGGCACCCTGCAAGGCGCCTACTTCATCGTCGCCGCCCGCGCCCTCGGCTTCGACTGCGGCCCGATGTCCGGCTTCGACAAGATGAAGGTCGAAAGCGCCTTCCTCTGGGACCGCGGCTGGAAAGCCAACTTCCTCATCAACCTCGGCCACGGCGACCCCGCCGGCCTGTTCGGGCGCCTGCCACGCTTCGGCTTCGACGAAGTCTCCGTGTTGGCCTGAGGCAAGGCAAGCGGCCTCCGGCGGCCAAGGGCCGAGAGGCCCTTGGAACCCATTCGCGCTGGCGGCTGCATCGCCGGCCTTCGGTGGTTGGCCGTAACGTAGGGGACGGGCTTCAGCCCACCATCTGTCTTCCTTGCGCCGCAGGCATTCGCATCCTGCCACCGCACGACGCCGGGTGCGGTGGCAGGATGCGAATGCCTGCGGCGCAAGAAAGCAGTTCGTGCCAATCACCGAAGACCGGCGATGCAGCCGCCAGCACGAATGGTTTCCAAAGGCCAATGGCCTTTGGCCGCCGGAGGCCCTTTGCCTGCCCGGCGCTCAGGCCGCCCGTGCCAGCCACCCCGCCAGCAATGCGTTCACCGCCGCAGCGTCTTCGATCGGCGAGCAGTGGCTGCATTCCGCGATCAGGTGCAGTTCCGCCCCGGCCACGCCGGAGGCGATTTCCCAGGAGAAGATCGGCGGCGTCCAGCGGTCGTGGGTGCCGCAGATCACGATGGTCGGGCAGGTGATTCCGGGCAGCACGTCGCGGCGATCGGCGCGGCCGATGATGGCTTTCTGCTGGCTTTCGTACATGTCCGCGCCCAGCCGGTCGTTCATGGCGGCGAGTTCGCTGATGGTATCCGGTGCCAGCCGGTCGGGGCGGTGGAACACCTGGCCGAGCTTTTCGCGCCAGGCGACGGCGGGTCCCTGCTCGCGTGCGACCTTGATCGAGGCATGGCGCACGGCCGCGTTCTCGGGCGCGTCGGCGCGGGCGGAGGTGCTGATCAGGCCGAGCCGGGTCACCCGCTGGGGCGCCTGGTGCATCAGCTCCATGGCGATGTAGCCGCCCATGGACCAGCCGAGCAGCGCGAAGCGGTCCGGCAGCGCATCGAGCAGGCATTCTGCCATCCGGGCGATGCTGGGCTCCCGGCAATGCGCGGATGGCACGATCAGCGCGTAGCGATCCTCGAAATAGCCGAGCTGCGCCCGCCAGGTCGTCCGGTCGGACAGCAGCCCGGGCAGCAGGACGAGGGGAACGTCCTCGGCCATGCTATTTCGACACGTTCCAGAAGCTGGACACCGCACCGTCGATCAGCCCGGTCAGCTTCTTGCTGCGGCCGACCACGATGTAGTTCTGGCCCATCGGGATGAACGAGACGACCTCGTACATCCGCGCCTGCAGCTTCACCGCGATCTCCTTCTGCTCCTGCGGGGAGCCGGCACGGAGATAGGCGGCCGACAGCTCCTGCATTTCCTTGTCGCAGGCCCAGCCGAACCAGCCGGCGTCGCAGGCGCCCTTGCTGAACACGTTGGTGATCGGGTTCATCATGTCCACCCCGCCCCAGCCGGTGGAGAACACGTTCCAGCCCCCGCTGGCGGCCGGCCCCTTGTTGGCCCGGCGGGAGAACATCGTCGCCGTGTCGGTGACGAAATCCTGCACGTTGAACCCGGCGGCGCGCAGGTTGTGCACGATCACGCTGTTGTAGGCGTCGGCCTCCTGCGCGTCGGTGGGGTGGATCACCAGCACCGTCTCGTTCTTGTAGCCGGCCTCCTGGAGCAGCGCCTTCGCGCCCGCCAGGTCCTGCTTCATGATCCGCGCCGAGTTGGCGTCGGTCTCGAACGGGGCGCCGCAGAAGAAGGCGGCCGGGCACAGGGTGAACAGCTTTGTCTTGTCGCCGAAATAGGCGGTCTGGATGTCGCGCATGCTCAGCGCCATCTGTGCCGCCTGGCGGATCTTCTGGTTGTCGAAGGGCGGCTGGGTCCAGTTCAGCACCACCTGCAGGCTCTTGCCGAGCTTGTCGCGGATATACCATTCGGCGTTGGCGCTCTTCTCCACCACGCCCAGCAGGTCGGGCGGCACGCCTTCCATGTAGTCGATCTCGCCGGCGACCAGGGCGTTCACCGCGGTCACGTCGTCGGTGAAGTCCAGCCGCTCGATGCGGTCCACCTTGGCCACCTTGCCGCCGGCCAGGAAGCTCGGCGGCTCGCTGCGCGGCACGTAGAGCGGGTTGCGGGCATAGACCACCTTGCTGCCGGGCACCCATTCGTCGCGCTTCATGACGAAGGGGCCGGAGCCGACATACTCGGTGATCTGGGTGGCCGGCGGCGTCTCGGCGATGCGCCTGGGCATCATGAACGGCACGTAGGCGCCCGGCTTGCCCAGCGCCTGGAGCGCGAGCGCCCAGGGCTCCTTGAGCACCAGGCGGAAGCTGGCGGCATCGACCGCCTCCATCCGCTCCAGCTTGGCCCCGAGCAGGCCGCCGAAGATGTCGCGGCCCATCCAGCGCTTGAGCGAGGCGATGCAGTCCTCGGACGTCACCGGCGTGCCGTCGCTCCATTTCAGCCCGTCGCGCAGGGTGAGCGTGTAGGTCTTCTTGTCGTCGCTGAGCGTGTATCTGCCCACCATCTGCGGCTGGATCTGGTAGTTCGCGTCGGTCGCGAACAGCGTGTCCCACACGAGGTAGGCCATGTCGCGCGTGGGCGTGGAGGTGGTCACGATCGGGTCGACGATGCCCAGCGCCCCGGTCAGCTTCACCTTCAGCGTGGTCTGCGCCATGGCCGGCGTGGCCGCCAGCATGGCGAGCATTCCGGCCGCCATCCAGGTCCGCACGTTTTTCATCGTATCCTCCCGTTCTTGTTGCGCGCGCGTCAGGTCTCGTTGCGCGGCGAGAAATGCTCGTAGATCGGCAGCACCGCGCTGCCGATCAGCGAGGCGTCCGCCGCAAGTCCGCTGAGCCGGATGGCCGGAATGGTGAGGCCCAGCCGCTCGCCCGCCTTCAGCCGCCGCCCGAGCTTGGCCACGATCTCGTGCACCAGGTAGGACGGCAGCAGGCTGTCGACGATCACCGCCTCCACGTCGATCACCGCGAAGCAGGCGGTCAGCCCCTCCACCAGGGCCGCGACGCAATCCTCCAGCCAGTCCTGGACGATGCCGCGCGCCTGGTCGATCGCGTCGGGCAGCTCGGAGACGGCATGGATGGTGAACCCGTGCAGTTGCAGCAGCTCCATCAGCCGCGACAGCGAGGCGCGGTCGCCGAGGAACGCGCCGCCCTCGGCGGGCATGGACCGTGCCAGCCGGCTCGGCCCGACCGGGATCGCGCCCAGCGCCGCCGCGTTGCCGTGCGAGCCGGTCTCCAGGTTGCCGCCGAGCACCAGCGCGCCGGAGATGTGCTGCCCGATCGAGACCAGCAGGAAGTTGCGGTACTCCTGCCCCGCGCCCAGCAGGTATTCGGCGACCGCGGCGACGCGGGTGTCGTTCTCCACGAACACCGGCAGGCCGAAGCGGCCGTGCATCGCCGCCGGAATCCGCCGCGCGTCCCACTCGGCCAGCACGTCCTCGGGCAGGCGGTGCCGCTCGGGCCGGTACCACAGGTCGTGCGACAGCGAGACGCCGATGCCGGAAAAGCGCGCCAGCGGGCTTTCGTCGTCGGCGAAGGCGGTGAGCCCGCCCGCAACCAGCTCCATCACCTCGGCGAACCGGGGAAGGCCCGCCAGGGCGCGCCGCTTGACGATCTGCCCGTTGAAATCGACCAGTGCGAGGTCCTGCCGCTGCCCGGTCACGTGCAGCCCGAGCCCAAAGACGCCGTTCCCGGCGATGGCATAGAGGATCGAGGGCTGGCCCACCTGCCCCAGCCGCCGCGCCCGGCGGTAGACCAGCCGGTCCGCCTCCAGTGCCAGCAGCGCATCCGCCGTGGTCTGGAGCGGCAGGCCCGCGGCCTGCGCCAGGTCTCTCTTCGATGCCTCGCCGAGCCGTCGCAGGTGGCTCAGCACCAGCCGCTCCTTGGCCTGCCTGATCCTCACTCCGCCGATGCCGCGCGGCGGCTTGCCCATCAGCCCCACCCTCCTGCGGGGCGCGCGGCCCAACGAAACAAACGATCTCCGGCGGAAATCATGCCGCCATGCCATCCCCCGCTGCAAACCCGCATTGTCGGCACTTCGCACGACCGGCCCGCTCCCCGTACCAGGCAGGGCACGGCGCGCCGGCCGTGCCTTCGATCACGATCCGTGGCACGGCCGCCCGTCCGGGTCAATATCAACGGCAACCGTTTTTATGCAGGCGCCGACACCTGCCGCACCCAGTCGCCCAGGTTGTAGTGGTTGCTGATGCGCGCCACCTTGCCGCCGCGCAGTTCGAAGAACGCCCCGGCCGGCAGCACGTAGCCTTGCCCGCTGGCCGGTGGCGTGCCCGCCGGCACGCCGGGATCGGTGGCGACGTAGGTGCCGTGCACCATGAACTCGGCCGCCGCCCGCGTCCCGTCGGACGAAACCATCACCGCGATGTCCGCGATCCGCTCGCGGTAGCAGCGGTTCATGTGGTCCATGAACCGTCCGAACGCTGCCTTGCCCACCTCGCGGCCGCCCTGGCTCACGTCATGCGCCACGTCGTCCGCAAGCAGGTCCAGGAATGCTTCCATGTCCCCGGCGTTGAACGCGGCGTAGTAGGCGCGGATGGTGGCTTCGGCGTCGGTCATCGTCGTCCCTCATGTGCTGCCTGAACTATACCCAGGCGCCGCGATTCACGATAATCGGCCCCGCATGGACGCCCAGCCCGACCCTTCTTCCCTCGCCGCCGGCCCGCTGCCCGCCTACCGCGCCCTGGTGGCCAAAGGCGAGCTGTCGCCCGACCCCTCCCAGCTGATGGCCGCCGAGCGCCTGCAGGCGCTGTGGCTGAAGCTGCGCGGCTACGACCCCGACCCCCGCCCGGCCGAGGCGCGCCAGTCCCTGCTGGCCCGCTTCTTCCGCCGCAAGCCGGCCGAGGAGGCCGACGAGGACCATCCCAACGGCCTCTACCTCGTCGGCTCGGTCGGCCGCGGCAAGTCGATGCTGATGGATCTGTTCTTCGCCGCCGCCGAGGTCGCGCGCCGCAAGCGCATCCATTTCCACCGCTTCATGCAGGACGCCCACGCGCGCATCCATGCCTGGAAGCGCGCCAACCCGGACGGCGACGACCCGATCCCGCCTTTGGCCGACACCATCGCCGCCGAGGCCGCGCTGCTCTGCTTCGACGAGTTCCAGGTCAACGACATTGCCGACGCGATGATCCTGGGCCGCCTGTTCCAGGCTCTGTTCGACCGCGGCGTGGTGGTGGTCGCCACCTCCAACACGGCTCCCGACGACCTGTTCCGCGGCCAGCCCGGCCGCGACGCCTTCCTGCCCTTCATCGCGCTCATCAAGGCCAATGTCGACGTGCTGGCCATGGATAGTGGGCGCGACTTCCGCCGCGCCCGCCTGCGCGGCCTGCCCACCTGGCACGTCCCGGCCGACGCCCGTGCCGAACGTGCGCTCGACACCGCCTTCGCCGAGCTCACCGGCAACGCCACCGCGAAGCCCGAGCGCCTGGTGGTGATGGGCCGCACCCTGCCCGTCCCGCTGGCTGCCGAGGGCGTCGCCCGCTTCGACTTCGCCGCCCTCTGCGGCACCGCCCTCGGCGCCGGCGACTACCTGGCCATCGCCACCCACTACCACTGCCTGGTGCTCGACGGCATTCCCCGCCTCTCCCCCGACAATTTCGACGAGGCCCGCCGCTTCATCGTCCTGATCGACACGCTGTACGACCACCGCGTCAAGCTGGTCGCCTCGGCCGGCGCCATGCCCGACCAGCTCTACCAGCGCGGCGAGAACGCGCAGATGTTCGAGCGCACGGCCTCGCGGCTGGAGGAGATGCAGAGCCAGGACTACCTGGCGCTGCCGCATCTGACCTAGTGTCCTGTCCCCGAAGTTCGCCATCCTTCATGGCGGACGTAGGGGTGAACAGGACACTGAAAACAAAGAGCTAGTGTCCCGATTCCGACCGCTGCACGTGGCAACGAACTTCGGAATCGGGACACTAGGCGTTGGCCCCCCCTTCGCCTTGGCATATATTGCCATGATCCTGTCAGGAGACCGCGAATGTCCACCCGCAACGTCGTGCTCACCCCGCGCAACGAGGCGATGATCGAGGCGCTGGTCGCATCCGGCCGCTACCAGAATGCCAGCGAGGTCCTGCGCGACGGTCTGCGCCTGATCGAGCGGCGCGAGGCTGACGACGCGGCGAAGCTGGCCGCCCTACGGGCCGCCATCCGCGAGGGCGAAGACGATATCGCGGCCGGCCGCTTTGTCGATTTCGACAGTCCCGACGCACTCGCGGCCTATCTCGCCGCGCTTCCGCCCGAGGATTCAGAAGCGTGAACACGGGGCCGAGGCGCATCCGGCTCGCCGCAACGGCCCAGAACGACATCCGTGCGATCCGAAGCTGGACCAGGCGGCAGTTCGGACAACGCCAAGCCGATACCTACGCTGCGGGCCTTGCTCGCCTGCTGGCACGCCTCGCTGAGGCACCCGATCTGCGGGGAAGCATCCTGCGCGACGAGTTCGACCCACCGCTACGGTCGCTCCATCTCGCCACCGTCCTGCCGCGAGCCCGGCATCTCGTCCTCTATCGGTCTCAACCCGAACGGACCATCGTCGTGCTGCGCGTCCTGCACGATGCGATGGAACTCTCCGGGAAGCTGCCGGGGGCCTGACCGGCGCCACCCACCCCTGCGCCCCCAACCATCGACACGCGCCCCCCATCCCCTATAACCACCCTCCCCGCATCCGCCTGAAAGCGCGCGCCAATGGCCGACCCGTCCCAGCCGCTCCCCAAGTCCTGGCCATTCGAGGAAGCGCAGAAAGTCGCCCAGCGCATCGCCGCCAGCGGCAAGCCGTCGGCCCTGTTCGAGACTGGCTACGGCCCCTCCGGCCTGCCCCATATCGGCACCTTCGGCGAGGTCGCCCGCACCTCCTGGGTCCGCCGCGCCTTCACCGACCTCACCGGCAAGCCCTCCCGCCTGCTCGCCTTCAGCGACGACATGGACGGGCTGCGCAAGGTGCCCGACAACGTGCCCAACCGCGAGATGCTGGCCCGGCATCTCGGCAAGCCGCTCACCCACATCCCCGACCCGTTCGGCACCCATGAGAGCTTCGGCGCGCACAACAACGCCCGGCTGCGCGCCTTCCTGGATTCCTTCGGCTTCGAATACGAGTTCGCCTCCTCCACCGACTACTACGCGAACGGCACCTTCGACGCCGCGATGCGCCGGATGCTGGAGAAGCACGACGAGATCGTCGCCGTCATCCTCCCCACCCTCGGCGCCGAGCGCCAGGCCACCTACTCCCCGGTGCTGCCCATCCACCCCCGCACCGGCGTGGTCATGCAGGTCAGGATCGACCGTGTCGACCCCGACGCCGCCACCGTCTCCTGGCGCGATCCCGAGACCGGCGAGGCGTTCGAGACGCCGGTCACCGGCGGCCACGCCAAGATGCAGTGGAAGGCCGACTGGGCGATGCGCTGGCACGCGCTTGGCGTGGACTACGAGATGTCGGGCAAGGACCTGATCGACAGCGTGCGCCTGTCGGGCCGGATCTGCCGCATCCTCGGCAGCGAGCCGCCCACCGGCTTCACCTACGAGCTGTTCCTCGACGAGAAGGCGCAGAAGATCAGCAAGTCCAAGGGCAACGGCATCGCCGTCGAGGAGTGGCTGAAATACGCCCCGCCCGAGAGCCTGGGCCAGTTCATGTACGCCGCCCCCCAGCGCGCCAAGCGGCTCTATTTCGACGTCATCCCCAAGTCGGTCGACGAGTATCTCGCCAGCGCCGCCAGGGCCCAGGGCCAGCCGGACCCGGCCAACCCAGCCTGGCACATCCATGGCGGGAACGTGCCGCAATCGGCCCATGCGCCGCTGTCCTTCGCCATGCTGCTGAACCTCGCCAGCGTGGTGAACGCCGAGACGCCGGACATATTGTGGGGCTTCATCCGCCGCTACGCCCCGGGGGCCAACCCGGCCGACCTGCCGTTCCTCGCCCGCCTGGTCGAATACGCGCTCGCCTACTACCGGGATTTCGTCCGCCCCGCCAAGCGCTTCCGCCAGCCCGACGCCACCGAGCGCGCGGCCCTGTCCGCGCTCGCCGCGGAACTGCGCGCCCTGCCGCCCGACACGACGGCCGAGGCGATCCAGGACGTGCTCTACGAGATCGGCAAGACCCACCCCTTCCCCGAGCTGCGCGCCTGGTTCGGCTGCCTCTACCAGGTCCTGCTCGGCCAGCAGGAGGGTCCCCGCTTCGGCCAGTTCATCGCCCTCTACGGCATCGCCGAGACCGTCGCCCTGATCGAGCACGCGCTGTCGCGTCCGGCCGACGCCGCCTGAACGGACGGCCGGCGTGAACGGGCTCGCCAGGAAGCTGCTCCGCCAGGCGCCGGCGCTGCTCGGCGTCGCGCTGCTGGTCGGCGCCATCTTCGTCGTCCAGCGCGAGTTCCGCGGGCTCAAGATCGCCGACATCCAGGCCGCGCTGAACAACCTGCCCGCCCACCGGCTGTTCTGGTCCTTCCTCTGGACCGCACTCGCCTACGGCATCCTCTCCTTCTACGACCGGCTCGGCACCATCTATGCCGGCCACGTGGTCAGCCACGGCAAGGCCGCCTTCGCCTCGTTCTGCGCCTACACGCTGGCCCACAACCTGGGCTTCGCCGCGGTCTCGGGTGCCGCCGTCCGCTACCGGCTCTATGCCCAATGGGGCCTCACGCCGCTCCAGATCGGCAAGGTCGTCGCCTTCTGCTCGCTCACCTTCGGCCTCGGCGCCCTGGTGCTCGGCGGCGCCATCCTGTTCATCGAGCCCGACGCGGTGCCCTTCTTCGGCGACCGGCTGGCCGCCGGAATCATGTACGCCATCGGCGCCGGCATGTGGATCGTGGTCGGCGCCTATGTCGCGCTGGCCCGCATCGTCGGCTCCGTGCGGCTGTTCGGCAACGAGGTGGAGCTGCCCGGCTGGCGCATGGCCATCCTCCAGGTGCTGCTCGCCACCGTCGATGTCGGCGTCACCGCCGCCATCTTCTACGCCCTGCTGCCCGACGTGCCGGGCCTGACCTACCTGCGCTTCCTCGGCATCTACCTCGCCTCCTACACCGCGGGGCTGGCCGCCAACCTCCCCGGCGGCCTCGGCGTGTTCGACACCGCCATGCTGCTCGGCCTGTCGCCCTACATGCAGCCGCCCGAGATCGTCGGCGCCATCCTGGTCTTCCGCCTCTACTACTACATCATCCCGCTGTTCCTCGCCGGCGGCCTGTTCGCCGGCAACGAGCTGCTGCTGCGCGGCCGCGGCGTGCTCGGCAGCGCGGCACAGAGCAAGGGCGTCCAGGCCATCGGCCGCTGGAGCCAGCCTGACCTCGTCGCCGCCGCCGGCACCGGCGCCGTCGTGCTCAGCGGCGCGCTGCTGATGTCGGTCGGCGTGCTCGAAGGCATGGTGGACTGGGGCTGGTGGGACGAATCCTATCTCTGGGTCATCGGCGAGGTCGGTGCCTTCATCCCCAGCCTCGTCGGCGCGGCCCTGCTGGTGCTCGCCGTCGGCCTCTCGCTGCGGGTGCGGCTGGCCTGGACCGGCAGCATCGTGCTGCTGCTCACCGGCGCGCTGTTCGTGCTGCTGCATGGCGGCCTGCCCTGGGTCGCCGTCGTGCTGATCCTCGCCGCCGCCCTGATCGCCCCCTTCGGCCGCAGCTTCTACCGCCACGCCAACCTGCTCACCGGCAAGCTGCGCGCCGGCACCGTGCTGCCCATGGTCACGCTGCTGGTCTGCGTCACCGCCCTCGGCTTCTTCGAGCCCAGGCTGCGCGGCCTCGACGCCAACGCCTTCTGGGCCGTCATCCTCTCGCCCGACGTCCCCAACACCCTGCGCGCCTCGCTCGCCCTGGTCGTGGCCCTGGCCATGGTCGCGCTCTGGCGCCTCGTGCGCCCCGCCCGCGTCGGCTATCTCGCCTGGTCGCCCGAAGCCAGCGCCCGCTTCGCCGCGCTCGGCGCCCCGCCCCCGACCGCCGCCGACGGCATCGTCTGGGGCGAGGCCCGCCGCGCCGCCGTCGCCTTCCGCCGCCTCGACACGCTGCTCGTCGCCCTCGGCGACCCCGCCGGCGACCCTGCCGACCGCATCTCCGCCATCTGGCGCCTGCGCGACCTGGCCGCCAGGAGGGCCGCGACCCCGCCGCCTGGCAGGGCGCCCGCGCGCTGCTCGACGTGCAGGGCGATCTCGGCCTCACCCGCCCTCCCGCTCGGCCCCGACGGCCTGCCGCGTGCCCAGGCCGGGCGCCACGGCCGCTGGCCCGCGCATTTCCTGGTCTGCCTGGCCGAGCGCGACCTGCCGAAACTGCTGCCGCTGCTGCCGGGGCTGGAGGCGCAGGCGGGAAGGTGAAGCGCCTCCCCTTAGAAGCCGCTCAGCGCCGCGTAGCGATCCCGGTGGAAATCGGTGCTGCCGAACGTGGCCTCCGCCACGCGCGACCGCTTCAGGAAGAAGCCGATCTCGTGCTCGTCGGTCATGCCGATGCCGCCATGCATCTGGATGCCTTCGCCGCTGCACAGGGCCAACGTCTCGTTCGCCTTGGCCTTGGCCAGGCTCGCCAGCGCCGGTGCGTCGGGTGCGGCGTCGTCCTGCGCCACCAGGGCCGCCAGAACCGCCGATCGGGTGGCTTCAATCTCGGCGAACATGACTGCCGCGCGGTGCTTCAGCGCCTGGAACGAGCCGATCGGCACCCCGAACTGCCTGCGGTCCTTCAGATACTGCACCGTGCGCTCGAACGCCTCGGCGGCGCTGCCCAGCATCTCGGCCGCCAGCCCGGCGCGTGCGGCGTCGAGCAGCCGATCCAGCGCCGGCGCGCCGCCATCGACGGGGCCGAGCACGGCATCGGCGCCGACGCGCACGCCGTCGAGCCGGATGCGCGCGGCGTTGCGGCTGTCGACCATGGCAAGGCGGGTGCGCCGCACTCCCGGCGCGGCGGCGGGAACCAGCAGCAGGGTGATGCCGCCGGCCGTGCGCGCGGCAACGATCAGCGTGTCGGCGACGTGGCCGTCGAGAACGAAGGATTTCTCCCCGTCGAGGACGAAGCCCGTGCCGTCGCGCGTGGCGGCGGTCGCGATGCGGCCAGGCGCGTGGTGCGGCCCCTCGTCGGCGGCGAGTGCGAAGATCGCCTCGCCGGCGAGCAGGCCCGGCAGATGCCGTGCCGTCTGCGCCGGCGTCGCCAGATGGTTCAGCGCCGCGCCGCCGAGCAGCGCGGTGGAGAGCAGCGGCGTCGCGGCAAGCGTGCGGCCGGCGGCTTCCATCACCTGGCCCAGCCCGACCATCCCGAACCCGGTGCCGCCCTTCTCCTCCGCCACCAGGAACCCGGCCCAGCCCAGCCCCGCCATCTCCCGCCAGAGCGGCCGCGAGAACCCGTCGGGATCGGCGGTGTCGCGCAGCCTGCGCAGGGCCGCCACCGGACTCTTCTCGCGAAAGAACTCCAGCGCCCCGTCGCGGACCAGCTGGGCTTCCTCGGACAGAACAAGGCTCATCGGCGTCAATCCGGCAGGCCAAGCACGCGCTTGGCGATGATGTTGAGCTGCACTTCGGTCGTGCCCCCCTCGATCGAGTTGGCCTTCGACCGCAGCCACTCCCGCGTCCAGCGCAGCGCGTCGGGCTCGAACCCGTCGCCCTCCCAGCCCAGCCCGGCCATCCCCTCGGCGGCGAGGATCATCTCGTAGCGCCGCTTGTTGAGCTCGGTGCCGTAGTATTTGAACATCGCCGACATCGGGCCGGGCGGCCGCCCCGCCTCGGCCTCGTCCGCCGCCCGCCGCCGGGTCAGCTGGAAGGCGTGCGCGTCCATCGTATAGGACGCGATCCGCCCGCGCAGCGCCGGATCGGCGATCCGGCCGTCGGCCGCGCCGGCCACCGCCTTGGCCACCTCCCACACCGGCAGGTCGTCGCGGCGGCGCTCGCCGATGCCGCCGATCGACTTGCGCTCGTGCTCCAGCAGCCGCTTGGCGATGGTCCAGCCCTTGTTGATCTGGCCGACCAGGTTGTCCTTCGGCACCTGCACGTTCTCGATGAAGGTCTCGCAGAACACCGAGGCGCCGCTGATCAGCCGGATCGGCCGCGCCCGCACCCCCGGCTGGTCCATGTCGATCAGCAGGAAGCTGATGCCCTCGTGCTTCTTCGCCGCCGGGTCGGTCCGCACCAGGCAGAAGATCATGTCGGACAGATGCGCGTTGCTGGTCCAGATCTTGTGGCCGTTGACCAGGAAATGCTCGCCCTGGAGCACCGCGCGCGATTGCAGGCCGGCGAGGTCCGATCCCGCCCCCGGCTCGCTGTAGCCCTGGCACCAGCGGATCTCGCCCTTGATGATCTTCGGCAGGTGCTCCTGCTTCTGCGCCTCGGTGCCGTATTCCAGCAGCACCGGGCCCAGCATGGTCAGCCCCATGCCCTGCAAGGGAATGCGGCAGCCCAGCGCCCGCATCTCCTCCTCCAGGATGTCGGCCTGCTCGCGGTCCAGCCCGCCGCCGCCGTACTGCCTGGGCCAGGTCGGCGCGGTCCAGCCGCGGGCGCCCATGCGGTCGAGCCAGAGCTTCTGCTCCGGCATCTGCCAGGACGGGTTGCGCCCGCCGGCCACGATCTGCTCGGCCGGCATCGGCGTGCGCATGGCAGGCGGGCAGTTCGCCTCCAGCCAGGCGCGCGTCTCGGCGCGGAATGCGTCCATGCTCGGCATCCTCCCTACTTCCGTCGCCACGCGCTCATCTGCTCGGCCGAGCTGTGCACATGCACCACCACCGGGCGGTCCTTCACCGCGAAGGCCCGCGCGATCGCCGGCGCGACCTCATCCTCGTTCGCGATGGTGATCCCCTCGGCCCCGAAGGCCCGCGCCCAGGCCGCGAAATCGGGGTTCTCCAGCCGCGTCGCCGCCTCGTAGGGGCGTCCTGGGTAGCGGTTGATGTGGTGCATGGCGATCGTGCCGTAGTTCCTGTTGTCGCTGACCACCACGATCGGGTTCACGCCGTAGAGCCGCGCGGTGGCGAGCTCGTTGCCTGTCATCAGCGCGCCGCCGTCGCCCACGAACGCCACCGCCTGCCGGCCCGGGCGGCGCAGGCCTGCCGCGACCGCCATCGGCACCCCGGCTCCCATCGCGCCGACCACCGAGGCCAGGAACATCTGCCCCGGCCGGAAGCCGATGTAGCGGTGGATGAAGCTGGAGAAATTGCCGGCATCCGACGTCACCGCCGCGTCGGGCGCCAGATGGCGGCCGATCTCGCACACCACGGCGGCGAAGTTCACCCCGTCCGTGGTCGCGTCCCAGCGCGGCTCCATCAGCCGCCGGTGGATGGCGTTCAGCCCCGCCACCCAGCCGGCCCGCTTCGCCGCGCCCGAAGGCGCCCCGCGCGCCAGCAGCCCCGCCACCACCGCGGCCGGATCGCAGGCCATGCCGAGGTCGGCGCGGAACACCCGGCCGACCTCGTTCGCGTCGGGCCATACATGCACCAGCGGCAGCTGCGGCTGCGGCGCGGTCGGGAAGCTGTAGGACTGGCTGACCGAATCGGTGATCCGCTCGCCGAGCGAGACCAGCAGGTCGGCCTTGCGCATCTCGGCGATCAGGTCCTTCGGCACGCGGATGCCCATGTAGCCGCCGTAGTTGGGGTGGCCGGCATCGAACAGATGCGGCCGGCGGTGGGTGGGGCACACCGGCAGCACCCAGTGCTCGGCGAGCGCCTGCAGGTCGCGCGTGGCGGCGCCGCCATCGACGGCGTCGGCGGCCAGCGCCGCGCCGACCCAGACCAGCGGCCGCTCCGCCGCCGCGAGCATGCCGGCCAGCCGGTCGAGATCGGCCGGGCGCGGCCCGGCATAGGGCCGCGGGCGGGGCGCATCGACCGGGAAATCGGCCGGCTCGTCGAAGATGTCCTCCGGCAGGACGACCGCGACCGGGCCGGGCGTGCCGCTCTCGGCGATGTGGAAGGCACGCGCCATCGCCTCGGAGGCCATGACCGGCTCGTTCACCTCGATGACCTGCTTGGTCACGTCGGCCAGCAGCTTCGCATAGTTCTGCTCCTGCAGGGCGAGCCGGCCGTAATCCTTGCGCTCCACCTGGCCGACCAGCAGCACCAGCGGGGTCGCGTCGTGATAGGCGGTGTGGAGCGCCACCATCGCGTTCGACAGGCCCGGCCCGCGCGAAACCACGCACACGCCCGCCCGGTCCCGCATGCGCCCGTCGGCCACCGCCATGAACGCCGCCCCGCCCTCGTGCCGGCAGACGATCAGGCGCATCCGGTTCATGTCGGCCAGCGCGTCGGTCAGGCCCAGATAGCTTTCGCCCGGCACGCAATAGACCAGGTCGATGTCGTGCGCCTGCAGGCTCTCCGCCAGCAGGCGGGCAACGGTGCGCTTCATGTACGGTTCTCCCTGGCCGGAAGGCTAGTCGGGCCGGGGAAGGAAGGCCAGGGGGCGCGGCCCCCGTGGCCGGCTACATCGGATAGCCGAAGGTCTGCATCGTGGCGCCGCAATGCTTGCGGAACATGTCCTTCTCCTCGTCGCTCCAGGCGGTGCCGGCGAGGGTGAGCCGATGGCGCCAGTCGTGCTCGGAGCTCTTGTCGGTGCGCTGCTCGGTGAAGTAGCGGGCGAGCTCGGCGGTCTTGTCCGGGCGCCGGAAATGGTTGCACAGGCGGGCCGCCACCTCGTCGGGCGCGTTGGTCAGGTCGTACTGGTCGATCTCCAGCATCTGCGGGCAGCGCTCGCGCATGCGCAGGGTGGCGGCCATGCAGTTGGTCCAGGCGCGGCAGGCATCCTCGAAGCCGGCCGAGAACTTCAGCCGGAAGGATTGCACCACCTCGATCCCGGTCCGCCGCGTCACCACCAGCCGGGCGTCGGGATAGACTTCCAGGATGAAGTTGGCGCCCTGGATGGCCTCGGCGCCCGGCGTCTTGTCGACGAAGCTGTCGCCCTTGTAGGCCTTGCGGTAGATGCCGCGGATGTACTCCTGCATGTGCAGCTTGAATTCGCGCGGGTTCAGCTCGCGCGCCAGGGTTCCCTTGTTCTCCTGGAAGCTCTTCGCGTAGGTGAAGAACTGGTGCTGGAGGCGCTGGAAGATCGGGAAGACGTGGCTCTCGCCCCGCCCCGGCAGGCCGAAGACGTCGCGCGTCGCGTAGTAGGTGATGGAGGTGCCGGACCGCGCCGGGCCGAAGATGAACACCTTCAGGCTGTCCGACGTCGCTTCACTCATGTCCTGCGCTCCACTTGCGGCGGGCCGTGATAGACGAGGCGGCGGCGCGGACGCAACCGA
>JBGAIK010000051.1:0-22275 GCA_044225615.1 Acetobacteraceae bacterium
GCAGTCGCCCGGCTTCTCGATGAACCTCAACGAGAAGCTGCGCATGGCCGAGGCGCTGACCGAGCTGGGCGCCGACGTGCTGGAGGCGGGCTTCCCGATCGCCTCGCCCGGCGATTTCGAGTCGGTCAAGTCGATCGCCGAGCTCTACGCCAAGTCCGGCCCCGTCGTCGCCGGCCTGTGCCGCCACGACCGTCGCGACATTCTGTCCGGCGCAGAGGCGGTGAAGCCCGCCGCCCGCCCGCGCATCCATATCGTGATCGCCACCTCGGCCCTGCATATGCGCGTGAAGCTGCGCATGGAGCCGGAGGAGGTCCTGCAATCGGTGATCGACCATGTCAGCCTGGCCCGGAGCCATGCCCCGGACGTGGAATGGTCGGCCGAGGATGCCAGCCGCAGCGACATCGACTTCCTGTGCCGCTGCGTGGAGGCCGCCATCGCCCATGGCGCGACCACGATCAACCTGCCCGACACCGTCGGCTACGCCCTGCCCGAGGACATCGAGCGGATGTTCGCCAGCATCCGCAACCGGGTGCCGAATGCCGACCGCGCGATCTTCTCCGCCCACAACCACAACGACCTGGGCCTGGCGGTCGCCAACACCATCGCCGCGGTGCGCGGCGGCGCGCGCCAGATCGAGTGCACCATCAACGGCATCGGCGAACGGGCCGGCAACGCCTCGCTCGAAGAGGTGGCGATGGCGATCCGCACCCGCCACGACGCCATCCCCTACCGCACCAACGTCGCCACCCCGAACATCCTCAAGGTCAGCAAGCTGCTGTCCACGATCACCGGCTTCGACGTGCAGCCCAACAAGGCCATCGTCGGGCGCAACGCCTTCGCCCATGAGAGCGGCATCCACCAGGACGGCGTGCTGAAGGACGCCTCCACCTACGAGATCATGACGCCGGAGAGCGTGGGCTGGACCAAGTCCACCCTGGTGCTGGGCAAGCATTCGGGCCGGGCCGCGTTCCGCGACAAGCTGAAGGCCCTGGGCTACGGCGAGATCGGCGACAACAAGCTGAACGATGCCTTCCGCCGCTTCAAGGAGCTCGCCGATCGCAAGAAGGTGGTCTACGACGAGGACGTCTCCGCCCTGGTGGACGACGAGTTCCGCGACCACCAGCGGATCAAGTTCGTCTCGCTCGACGTGCGTGCGGGGTCCAAGCATCCGCCGATGGCCGAGATGGAGCTGGAGATCGACGGCAAGGTGGTCGTGGCGAAGGAGACCGGCGACGGCCCGGTGGACGCGACCTTCAAGGCGATCCAGGCGATCTTCCCGCACACCGCCAACCTGACGCTGTACTCCGTCGGCGCGGTGACCACGGGCACCGACGCGCAGGCGAAGGTGACGGTGCGGCTGGAGGAGGCCGGCAAGATGGTGGACGGCCAGGGTGCGGACACCGACACCATCGTCGCTTCCGCGCGCGCCTACGTCCACGCCCTGAACAAGCTGCTGGTGAAGCGGGACCGGACCGAGCCGGCGGCGCTGTCGGCCTGAGATCGAGAGAAGAAAGCAAATCAACAAAGAGGCGGCGAGGCAGCGAGAAGAAAGTCAAATCGAATACTTTCTTCTCGCTGTCTCACTGCCTCTTTGTGAATCTTCACTTTGCTTTTGGCAAATCCGCGCGGTTCAAAGCACCTTCCCCGGATTCAAGATCCCCAGCGGGTCGAACGCCGCCTTCAGCCGGCGCATGGCGGCGATTTCCGCCTCGGTGCGGGTGAAGCCGAGATACGCCTTCTTGAGCAGGCCGATGCCGTGCTCGGCCGAGACCGAGCCGCCATAGGCGCGGACGCGGGCGTAGACGATCTCGTCCACCTCGTGCTTGGACGGGCCGTCGGGCTCCTGCTTGACCAGGATGTGCAGGTTGGAATCGGCGATATGGCCGAACCACAATGTGCGCAGGCCGGGCCGCAGCGGGGCCAGCGCCGTCCGGCAGTCGTCGATGAATTCCTGCATGCGGCCGATCGGCAGGGAGACGTCGAAGCCGACATGCGGATCGAAGCTGCGGCCGAACTGGGCGACGGAATCGCGCAGCGCCCACAGCTCGCGGCTTTCGCGCTGGGACTGGGCGAGCACGGCGTCGGTGATCACGCCGTCTTCCAGCGCCGCCTCCACCAGGGCGTTGAACGCCGCCGTGTCCTGATCCTGGTCGGCGCCCAGGCTGTCCATCAGCACGTAGACGGGTGCGCCCGCCGGCAAGGGCGGGCGGACGCCGTGGTCGGTGGTGGCGAGGTGGTAGAATTCCGGCCAGATCACCTCGAAGGCCGAGAGCGCCCCGCCGAGCCGCGCGCGGGACCGGGTCAGCAGGTCGAGCACCGCATTGTAGCCCGGCAGCGCGCAGAAGGCGGTGCAGACGCTGGCCGGGCGCGGGAACAGCCGCAGCACCGCGCGGGTGATGACCCCGAGCGTGCCCTCGCTGCCGATGAACAGCTGCTTGAGGTCGTAGCCGGCATTGTTCTTCTGCATCTTGTTGAGGCCGGTCAGCACGGTCCCGTCGGCCAGCACCGCCTCCAGCCCCAGCACCAGGTCGCGCGCCATGCCGTAGCGCAGCACCCGGTTGCCGCCGGCATTGGTGGAGAGGTTGCCGCCGATCGTGCACGAGCCGCGGCTGCCGATGTCGAGCGGGAACAGCAGGCCGGCGTCGTCGGCGGCCTCCTGCACGGCCTGCAGCGGCGTGCCGGCCTGCACCGTGACGGTGGCGGCGGCGGGATCGACCTCCTCCACCGCGCGCATGCGCTCGAGCGAGAGCGCGACGCAGCCGGCGACCGGCGTCGCGCCGCCGGCGAGGCCGGTCAGGCCGCCCTGGGGCACGACCGGGATGCGATGGGCGGTGCAGGCGCGCAGCAGGGCGGCGACCTCCTGCGTGTTGCGGGGACGGGCAAGGGCGAGCGGGGGGCCATCCGATCGGGTGGGCACATACCAGTCGCTCAGGTGCCGGGCCGGGATGTCGGCGGCCAGCATCCCTTCCGGAAGCCCGGATTTCAGCGCATCGAGCACTGCGGTGGGCCTGTCCATGCGCATGTCCTCCCTGGGGATCGCAGGCTCGCGCAAGGCGGCGGCGCGGGCAAGGCGTCCGGTTGCGGGCGGAATGGAGGGCGGATAGCTTGCCCCCCGTCAGCCCCGGGGGCCCCCGCGTGATCACGATCCACACCGACCTGCTGCGCATCGTCTACGACATCCTGGCGCTGGTCCTGACCCTGTATCGATGGGTGGTGATCCTGGCGGTGGTGGTGAACCTGCTGATGTCCTTCGGCGTGCTGGACATGCGCAACCAGATCGTGCGGATGATCGACGACTTCCTGGCGCGCCTGACCGAGCCGGTGCTGCGGCCGATCCGCAACGCGCTGCCGCAATTCGGCAATATCGACATCAGCCCGATGGTGCTGCTGCTGCTGATACTGGTGCTGGAGCAGCTGCTGGCCGCCGTGTTCCGGCAGCTTTTCGTGCTGCTCGCGTGACGGGCTGCTGGCGCGTGGTGGCGGATGGCGTGGCGGTGGCGGTGAAGGTGCAGCCCAGGTCGCGCCGGCCGGGGTTGCAGGGCACCGCCCCGTCGGCGGCTGGCACGCGGCTCAGGATCGGCGTGTCCGAGGCGGCGGAGGACGGGCGGGCCAACCGCGCCGCCTGCGCCACCCTGGCCCGCGCGCTGGGCCTGCCGGCAGGGCGCGTCAGGGTCGCGGCGGGGGCGGCCAGCCGGGAGAAGACGCTGCTGGTGGACGGCGACCCGGCCGCCATCCTGGCCGGGCTCGCGGCACTGTGACCGCGCGCGTCATAGACGGCAAGGCGGTCGCCGCCCGGCTGCGCGCGGAGATCGCCGCGCGCGCCGCCGGCCTGCCGTTCCGGCCCGGGCTGACCGTGGTGCTGGTGGGCGACGATCCGGCCAGCCAGGTCTATGTCCGCAGCAAGGAGCGTGCGGCCGAGGCTGCCGGCTTTGCCGGGCGCAGCATCCGGCTGCCAGCAACCACCGGCCAGTCCGAACTGCTGGCGCTGGTCGAGGGACTGAACCGCGACGCGACGGTTGACGGCATTCTGGTGCAGCTGCCGCTGCCGGCCGGGCTCGATGCCCAGGCGGTGATCGCCGCGATCGACCCGGCCAAGGACGTGGACGGGCTGCACCCGCAGAATGCCGGCCGGCTCGCCCTGGGCATGCAGGGGCTGGTGCCGTGCACGCCGCTGGGGGCGATGCGGCTGCTGAGCGCGGCCGGCGTCGCGCTGCGCGGCGCCCGCGCCCTGGTGCTGGGCCGCTCGGTGCTGGTCGGCCGCCCGGTGGCAGCCCTGCTGACGGCGGCTGACGCGACCGTGACGCTGGCCCATTCGCGCACCCGCGACCTGGCTACGGAATGCCGCCGCGCGGAGGTGCTGGTGGCCGCGGTGGGGCGCGCCGAGATGGTCCAGGGCGACTGGATCGCCCCGGGCGCCACCGTGATCGACGTGGGCATCAACCGCCTGCCCGACGGACGCCTGGTGGGCGACGTCGCCTACGACGCGGCGGCCCGGGTGGCGGGCGCCATCACCCCGGTTCCCGGCGGCGTGGGCCCGATGACGATCGCCTGCCTGCTGGAGAACACCCTGACCGCCGCCGTGGCGCGGCGCGGGTAAGCCCCGGCGTTTCGCCTACGGCTGGTCCGCGATCAGGCGCAGGCAGGCGGCCTCGGAGACGGCGGGCGGCGTCTTGTATTCGGCGTTGGAGACCAGGAGGGTTCCGGTCCGGTCCTTGAAGAAGGTGAGCTGGATGCTGCAGCCGGTGGATTCGGCGTAGAGCCAGGCCTCGCCCTCGCCTTCCGTGCGCCTCACCGCAGGCGGGCCGAGGGCGGCTTCGACGGCGGCCGGTTCGGCCTTCAGCAGGGTCACCACGCGCAGCGGCGGCTCGCGCCGCGGACCGGGGGCGGCAGGCTGCGCATTGGCAGGAGAAGGGCTCGGCGGTGCGGTGCAGCCGGCCAGCATCGCCAGGGTCAGCAGCAGCCGCGCGCCGCGCATCAGTCCGCCGTGTCGGGCGCCCGCGGCTCGGGCGGGCGCGGGGACTCGGTGATCATCTCGATCCGGCCGGTGATCTGGCCGCCGTCCTCCACCTGCAGGCGCCGGCAGCGGGCGGTGCCGAGCACCTTGCCGGAGGCGCGGACGATCAGGTTGCCGCGGGCGGTCAGCGTGCCGTCGATGGTGCCGGCGATCTCGGCGTCCTCGACCTCGACCTCGCCGCGGAAGACGCCGCCGGCAGAGATCATGATCTCGGTGGCAGCCATGGTCTGCGACTCGACGGTGCCCTCCACCACCAGGCGCTCGGCATCCTGCACCACGCCCTGCACGCTGATGCCGCGGCCGACGACGAGGGTGCGCCGCTCCGCCGGCTGGCGGGCCTGGGCGGCATTGGGGCGCGGGGCGACGGGCTGGCCGGGGGCGGCTGGCGAGCCGGGGAACGGCGCACGGCTCATGGGCTGAGGCTCCTTGGGTGCAGCGGCAGGGCGGAACGGCGGAACGCCGAGGCCGGAATCGGTCGCCGGGGCCGCCTGGGGGGCCGGCGGGGCGGAGGGCAGGGGCCGGGGCTCGGTGGCCTGCGGCTCGTCGGGCTTGCGACGCTTGAACACGGTGATTCGGTCTCGCTCGCGGTGGCTGGAAGCGTCATCGGGTTATCACGGGCGGGCAGGGGTCACAACCCGCGGGGTGTGGAGCACGTGGACCATGGCCGCCGCACCGAGCACGGCGGCGAACAGGTTGAGCACGGGCACCAGGCTCGCCGCGGCGACCAGCGCGCCCTGCAGCAGCACCGCCGGGCGGCGGGCGCGATAGGCGGCCAGCGCGGCGGGACGGTCCAGCCGGCGCATCGCCACGGCCACGAACAGGCCGCGCCCGACCGCCCAGGCCGCCACCGCCCAGCCCAGCACCAGGCCGATGCCGGGCAGCACGATGGCCAGCAGCAGGGCCACGCATTGCAGCAGCAGCACGCGCAGGCCCAGGCCGATGCCGTCCAGGATCTGCTCGCCCAGCGGCGCCGGATCTGCGGGCGGCAGCCAGGGATAGTCCCGCCGCTCCACCGCCTCCGCCACGCCGTCGATGAACAGGCTGGCGATGGCGGTCGCCAGCGGCAGGAACAGGAACGTCGCGGCCAGCGCGGCGGCGATGGCGCCAAGGATCGGGCCGAGCCAGCTGACCTGCGTCAGCGCGTCATGCGCCCACCAGCCGATGCCGGTGCCGAGCACGACAAAGGCGAGGGCGGACCACATCACCCCGTGCAGCACCGGGCGCAGGAAGGCCGGGTCGTTCAGTTGGGACAGGGCGCGGAAGGCGGGATCGAGCATGCGGGCTCCGGACGGTTGCGGGGGCGCGGTGCGGATGATAGGCGGGCGCCACCCTTGCGGAGTATCTGGCCATGGCTGCGCCCCGTTTCGACCTTCTGGGCATCGGCAACGCGATCGTCGATGTGGTGGCGCCGGTGGCGGAAGCCTTCCTGTCGAAGCACGACATGCACAAGGGCGCGATGGCCCTGATCGACACCGCCACCGCCGACCGCCTCTACGCCGACATGCCGCCGGCGCAGGAAACCTCCGGCGGCTCGGCGGCCAATACCTGCGCCGTGGCGGCCCTGCTGGGTGCGAAGGTGGCCTATCTCGGCAAGGTGGCGGACGACCAGCTCGGCCAGGTCTTCGCCCACGACATCGCCCGCGTCGGCGTGCATTTCCCCACCGCCCGCCTGACCGGCGGCGCGCCCACCGCGCGCAGCATGATCATGGTCACCCCGGACGGCCAGCGCACCATGAACACCTATCTCGGCGCCTGCGTCAGCTTCGGCCCCGACGACGTGGACCCGGCGCTGGTCGGCGACGCGGCCGTGACCTACCTGGAAGGCTACCTGTTCGACCCGCCCGAAGCCCAGGCCGCCTTCCGCAAGGCCGCCGAAGCCGCCCACGCCGCCGGCCGCCAGGTGGCGCTGTCGCTCTCCGACCCGTTCTGCGTGCATCGCCACCGCGGCGCCTTCCGCACGCTGGTGGACGGCCATATCGACATCCTGTTCGCCAACGAGGCCGAGATCACCGCCCTCTACGAAACGAACACCCTCGCCGAAGCCGTCGCCTGGGCGCGCCGCGACGTCTCCCTCGCCGCCATCACCCGCAGCGAAGCCGGCAGCATCGTCGTGCGCGGCGGCGACACCGCGGACGTGGCCGCCGTGCCGACCACCGTGGTGGACACCACCGGCGCCGGCGACGCCTACGCGGCCGGGTTCCTGTTCGGGCTCACCGCCGGCAAGCCGCTCGCCGAATGCGGGCGCCTCGGCAGCGTGGCGGCAGCCGAAGTGATCTCCCATTACGGGGCGCGGCCGCAGGGCGACCTGAAAGCGTTGGCCGGGTTGAAGTAAGGCAGGCGAAGAGCCTCCGGCGGCCAAAGGCCATTGGCCTTTGGAAACCGTTCGTGCTGGCGGCGCGGCGCCGGCCTTCGGTGAGTGGCACGGATTTGTTGCCTGCGGCGCAAGGAAGAAGGCACACGGCGTCTCGGCCAATCACCGAGGGCCGGCGATGCAGCCGCCAGCAGGAACCGGTTTGCAAAGGCCCCCGGCCTTTGCCCGCCGGAGGCCTCTTCCCTTCCCTGCCTACATATCGATATCAAATGTTTCGAGTATCCGGCACGCGCTGAGATACATCCCGATCGCGATCACCAGCTCGACGACGGCGCCGGGCGGCAGCGCCTTGGCGACCGGGTCGAAAGTTGCGTCGCTGGCGCGGACGTTGGCCACCATATCGTCGGTGAAGCGCAGCACGGCGCGTTCGGTGTCGGTGAAGACCGGGTCATCGGTGCCGAGCTTCAGGGCGTCGATCTTCGCCTGGGCCATGCCGAAGCGCAGTGCGATGGTGGTGTGGGCGCGGACCTCGTAGGCGGAGTTGAGCAGCACGCCGACGCGCAGGATGGCGAGTTCGCGCAGGATGGGGTCGAGCTCGCCGTCCCAGCGCAGGGCGTCGGCCAGGTTGGTGTAGGCGTGGCCGACGCGCGGGGCGTGGGCGAGCATGCGGTGCAGGTTCCGCCCCGGCCGGCGGAGCATCATGTCCTTCGCCAGCCAGTGGGCGTTCGCCTCGTCGACGTAGGGGATGCGGGCCATTACTGCTCCAGCGTGACTTCGTGGGGGGTGTACATGCCGTCCTCGCGCGGGTTGATGCGGATGCCCTTGCGGGCGGCGAGGATGGAGAGCTGGCGGTGGGTGGCGATGACGCCGGCGTCGTCGCGGACCCAGATTTCCATGGCCTTGGCTTCCATGCCCCAGCGCGTCTTGTCGTCCATGGTGCGCATGGCCTGCATGATCAGGCGGTCGACCTCGGCGTTGGAGTAGTGCTGGTTGTTGGATGGGCCGAGGCCGGGGGCGACGTTGGGGGTAGGCGCGACGGAGGCGAAGCTCGGCAGGATCTCGCCCATGCCGGTGCCCGAGCTTTGCAGGTAGAACGGCCATTCGCCCTTCAGCCGCTCGGTATTGAACTGCGCGCCCGGCACCATGACGATGTTCAGCTTCACGCCGACGCGGGCGAGCATCGAGGCCAGCGCCTCGCAGCTTTCCCGGTCGCGCAGGAACAGCTTGTTGGGGCAGTGCAGGGTGGAGCCGAAGCCGCGCGGATAGCCGGCCTCGGCGAGCAGCTTCCTTGCGCCTTCGGGGTCGAATTCCACCGGTTTGAGGTTCGGGCTGGAGCCCTGGTAGCCGTCGGGGAAGGCCTGGGCGGCGGGCTGGGCCAGGCCGTCGAGCACGCGGGCGATCAGCGCCTTGCGGTCGATGGCCATGGAGACGGCGCGGCGGACGCGGATGTCGGCGAACGGGTTCTTCTCGACGGGCTTGCCGTCGGCGTCGGTGATGCCGCGGGCCGTGGCGGCGAAGCTCGGCAGGAACATGATCACCCGGTCCTGCGGGCCGACGAATACGCTGATATTGCCGCGCCGCTTCATCTGCTCCACGTCCTGCGGGGGGACGTTGATGATCACGTCCACGTCGCCGGCCAGCATGGCGGCGACGCGGGCGCTTTCGTCCGGGATGGGCCGCAGCGTCACCTGGTCGAAGGCGGGCTTGCCCTCCCAGTAGGCGTCGTTGCGGGCCACCACGGTGCGGGTGCCGCGGACATGCTCCACGTAGCGGTAGGGGCCGGTGCCGATCATCGCCTTGCCGCTGTTGAAGGGGGCGCTGTCGAGGTCGAGCGCCTCCTTCTTGGTCACGAAGAGGAAGGAGAGTTCGCTGGCCAGCACCGGGTCCGGCCCCTTGGTGGTGACGCGGATGCGCAGCGGGTCGACCACGGTGACGGCGGTGATCGAGCGCGTGTAGCGCTTGAAGCCGTAGGGCACGTTAAGCCGCTCGACGCGGTCGATGCTGGCCTTGGCGTCTTCCGCCGTGAACGGCGCGCCGTCGTGCCAGCGCACGCCGGGGCGCAGGACGAGCTCCCAGTTGGTCTCGTCCATCGCCTTCCACGACAGCGCCAGGCCGGGCTGGAGCGACATGTCGGCGCCGCGGCGGATCAGCCCGTCGAACATGTGGTGGGTGACGGTGGCGTTGAACGTGCTGAGAAAGCCGATCGGGTCGAGCGTGGTCGCGTCCTGGAACTGGCCGACCCGCAGGTTTTCGGCGCGAACGGATGTGGTGCAGGCCAGTGCGATGGCCGCGAGCACGATGCGTCGGAACATGGCGGTCTCCTTCCTCCCTCCGCATCTGCGTGCGGTGGAGGGATGCTAGCCCTGCATTGGTCCGGCCAGCGAGTCCCCTTGCGGTCCGCGCCGCACGCGCCTCCCCTGTGCTAGCGACATGCCGGAATGCGGGAGAGAACGTTGGCGACCACGGTGCTGGACGGGGCAAGCCTCGTCGACTCCCGCTATGCCTGGGGCCGGCTCTGCGTCGCGCTGGCGCTGAACACGCTGGGCGGCATCGGCATGTGGTCGGTGGTGGTGGCGCTGCCGGCGGTGCAGGCCGATTTCGGCATCGACCGCGGCGCGGCCTCGTTCTCCTACACGATGACGATGATCGGCTATGCGCTGGGCGGCGTGATGATGGGCCGGCTGGCCGACCGGTTCGGCGTGGCCGCGATCGTGGCCGCCGGCACGGTCAGCATGTCGGCCGGCTACGTGCTGGCGGGGCTTGCGGCGGTGCCCTGGCAGTTCACGCTGGCGCAGGGCGCGCTGGTCGCCTTCTTCGGCAGTTCCGCCACGTTCGGGCCGCTGATGGCCGACACCTCGTTCTGGTTCGCGCGGCGGCGCGGCATCGCGGTGGCGGTGTGCGCGGCGGGCAACTACGTCGCCGGCACGATCTGGCCGCCTTTGGTGCAGCATTTCATCGAGACGGCGGGCTGGCGCGCCACCCATATCGCGATCGGCGTGATCGCGCTGGTGACCATGCTGCCGCTGGCCGCCTTCCTGCGCCGCCGCGCCCCCCGGCCGGAACCTGACACGCGCGCGATCGGCGCCCGCCGGGCGGAGGTGCTGGGCATGGCGCCGGCGGCGGTGCAGACCCTGCTGGCCGCGGCCGGGGTCGCCTGCTGCGTCGCGATGGCCGTGCCGCAGGTGCATATCGTCGCCTATTGCGGCGATCTCGGCTACGGGCCGGCGAAGGGCGCGGTGATGCTGTCCCTGATGCTCGGCTTCGGGGTGATCAGCCGCCTCGGCTCCGGCTTCATCGCCGACCGCATCGGCGGCATCCGCACCATGCTGCTGGGCTCGGCACTTCAGGCACTGGCGCTCGCGCTCTACTATTTCTTCGACGGCCTGACCGCGCTCTACGTGATCTCCGCCCTGTTCGGCCTGTTCCAGGGCGGCATCATCCCGGCTTACGCGATCATCGTGCGCGAGCTGTTCCCGCCGCAGGAGGCGGCGATGCGGGTCGGCGTGGTGATCATGGCCACCATCCTCGGCATGGCGCTCGGCGGCTGGATGGCCGGCGCCATCTTCGACCTTGCGCACAGCTATGGCCCGGCCTTCCTCAACGCGGTCGGCTGGAACCTGTTCAATCTTGCCGTCGCCATCCTCCTGCTGCGGCGTTTCCAAACCCGGCGGATCGCGTGATACTCCCCGCCAAACGAGGGGAAACGCCATGCGCATCGCCAAGATCGAGGACCTGCATTGCGACGCCGGCTGGCGCCATTTCTCGTTCCTCAAGATCACGACGGACACCGGCATCGTCGGCTGGTCGGAATACCAGGAGCGCTTCGGCACCTCGGGGCTGACCGGCACCATCCACGGGCTGGGCGATCTGCTGATCGGCCGGGATCCGCGGCCGGTGGAGAAGATCACCGCCTACCTGCACGGCGTGATGCGCCAGGTGGCCGGCGGCATCGCCCAGCAGGCCATCGCCGCGATCGAGAACGCGCTGGTCGACATCAAGGCCAAGGCGCTCGGCATCCCGGTCTACGAGCTGCTCGGCGGCCCGATCCGCGACCGCATCCCGCTCTACTGGTCGCATTGCGGCTACACCCGGGTGCGCTGGCCGGACCGGGTGCAGGAATGGACCGGCGGCAGCCCCATCCGCAACCGCGCCGACATCGCGGCGCATGCGAAGGAGGTCGCCGCCGCCGGCTACAAGGGGCTCAAGACCAATCCGTTCCGCTTCGACCTGGACCCGCCGATGGTCCACATGCCGGGCTTCAACGGCTCCCCCGGCCATCCCGAGCTGAACACGTCCAAGTCGCTGATCGCCGGCATCGTCGACCAGATGGAGGCTTTCCGCGAGGGCGGCGGCCCCGACATGAACCTGCATCTGGACCTCAACTTCAACTACAAGACCGAGGGCTATATCCGCATCGCCCAGGCGCTGGAGCCGCTGGACCTGTTCTGGCTGGAGATCGACAGCTACGATCCGGCCGCGCTCGCGCTGATCCGCCGCTCGTCCAAGACCCGCATCGCCAGCTGCGAATCGCTGTTCCACCGCCGCCAGTACCGGCCGTTCCTCGAGCAGCAGGCGGTGGACGTCGCCATCATCGACGTGCCGTGGAACGGCATCCTGGAGGCGGTGAAGATCGCCTCGCTGGCCGACACCTACGAGACCAACATTGCGCCGCACAACTTCAACGGCCATCTCGGCTCGCTGATGAGTGCCCATCTCTGCGCCGCGGTGCCCAACGTGCGGGTCATGGAGATCGACATCGAGGACGTGCCCTGGAAGGATGCCACTGTCACGGTCCCGCCAAGGATCGAAGGCGGCGAGCTGCTGATCCCGACCGGGGCGGGCTGGGGGGCGGAAGTGAACGAAGCGGTGCTCAAGGCGCATCCGGTGAAGAGCAAGGAAGCAGGAGCAAGATAAGCATGTTCTTTTTTGAAAAAAAGAACCAAAAAACTTTCATCCGCTTGGCATGGAGCCTCATCGGCGCCACCTCTCGGACAACGGATAAAAGTCTTTTTGCTTCTTTTTCTTCAGAAAAAGAAGTCCTTTCTTAGGAGCTTTCTCATGAAACTCGGCCGTCTCGGCGTCTGGTACCCCGTGGACCGCCTCGACGCCGCCGGCGCCGCCGCCTTCGCGCAGCGCGTGGAGGCGAACGGGTATTCGGCGCTGTGGTACCCTGAGTCGCGCGGTTACGAGACCTTCACCATCGCCGGCTACCTGCTGGGCGCCACGCGCAGGCTCATCCTGGGCAGCTCCATCGCCAGCATCTACGCCCGCGACGGTTTCACCGCCCGGCGCGGGATGATCTCGCTCAACGCGCTCTATGGTGACCGCTTCATCCTCGGCCTCGGCGTGAGCCACAAGCCGATGGTGGAGGGGGTGCGCGGCCATGACTACGGCAAGCCGGTGCCGGTGATGCGGGCGTATCTCGATGCGTTGCAGGGCAAGGAGGACGGCGCGCTCGGCTGGCCGGTGGCGCTCGCCGCGCTCGGCCCGCTGATGCTGAAACTGTCGCGCGACCGCACGCTGGGGGCGCTGCCCTACAACGTGACGCCGAAGCACACGGCGGAGGCCAAAGCGGTCCTGGGCCAGGGGAAGATGCTCGCGGTGGAGCAGAAGGTCTGCCTGGAGACGGATGCGGCGCGGGCGCGGGCGCTCGGGCGGGCGGAGCTGCACCGCTACATGGGCTTGGAGAACTACCGCAACAACTGGCTGCGCGAGGGCTTCACCGAGGCCGACCTCGCCGATGGCGGCAGCGACCGCTTCATCGACGCCATGGTGCTGCATGGCGATGCCGACGCGATCAGGGCGGGCCTGCGCGCCCATTTCGCCGCCGGCGCCACCCATGTCGCGCTCCAGCCCGTCCATGCGCCGGAGGACTGGGCGCATCGCGACCGCATGGTTGCGGCGCTGGCGGATACCTGACCGACTTGCCTGGGAGGAAACCATGACCAAGATGCTGACCGAGGCCGAAGTGGCCCGCTACCATCGCGAGGGCTACCACTTCCCGGTGGACATCCTCTCCCCCGCCGAAGCCGCCGATGCCCGTGCGAAGCTGGAGCAGCACGAGGCACTGACCGGCGGCCCGATCGCCGGCGACATGCGGCACAAGCCGCATCTGTACCTCGCCTGGCTCAACGAGCTGATCCGCCATCCGCGCATCCTCGATGCGGTGGAGGACGTGCTGGGGCCGAACCTGTTCTGCTGGAGCTCCACCTTCTTCATCAAGGAAGCCGGCGACGGCGGCTTCGTCTCCTGGCATCAGGACGCGACCTACTGGGGCCTGTCCTCGCCGGAGGTGACCACGCTGTGGCTCGCCTTCACGCCGGCCAACCTGGAGAACGGCTGCATGAAGTTCCTGCCCGGCTCGCAGCACCACCAGGTCGCCCATACCGACACCTTCGCCAAGGACAACCTGCTGAGCCGCGGGCAGGAGATCGCCGTCGAGGTGGACGACAGCAAGGGAGTGTATGCGGCGCTGGCGCCGGGCCAGGCCTCGCTGCACCACGTGCTGTTGGTGCACGGCTCGGCGCCCAACCGCTCCAGCGACCGGCGGATCGGCCTCGCGTTGCGCTACATCCCGACCCATGTGCGGCAGGTGGCGGGCGCGCGTGACAGCGCGACGCTGGTGCGCGGCACCGACGCACACGGCAATTTCGAGCACGAGCCGCGCCCGGCCGCCGACCGCGATCCCGCCGCGCTGGCCGCCCATGCGGCCGTGGTCGGTGCCCAGGCCAAGGTGCTCTATCGCGGCACCGGCCAGGAGCATTTCCGGGCCTGACGCCGATGGCGCCGCTCTCCGGTATCCGGGTCATCGAATGGGCGGCGCTGCCGGCGGCGTCCTATGCCGCGCGGCTGCTGGCGGATTTCGGCGCCGAGGTGATCCTGGCCGGACCGGTGGCGGGACGCGGGACGGACGATTTCGCCTTCCTGCATTTCGGCAAGCAGGCGACGGATGCGGCGCTGCCCGATCTGTTGCCGGGCGCCGACGTGCTGGTGACCTCCAGGGCACCGAACGAGGCGCTGGTGCATCCGGGGCTCGTGGTGGCCGATATCTCCTGGTTCGGCCGCACCGGCCCCTATGCCGGGTTCGCAGGCGCCGATCTGGTTGCGCGCGCGCTGGCGGGGCTGGTGCAGCCGATCGGGCCGGCCGAGGGCCCGCCGCTGGTGGCGCCCGACTTCCAGGCGCTGGCCATGGGCGGCACCACCGGGGCGGTGGCGATCCTGGCCGCGCTGATGGCGCGGCGGCGTGGGGCGGCGGGGCGGGTGCTGGAGCTGTCGATCCACGAGGCCTGCATCGCCTATGCCGAGCTGCAGACGGCCGATTCGCTCGCCCGCGGCACGGTGCTGGCGCGCCAGGGTGTCAACCGCTTCTGGCCCACCTTCCCGGTGGGCATCCATCGGGCAAGGGATGGCTGGCTCGGCGTCACCCTGATCACGCCCGCGCAATGGCGCGGCTTCTGCCGCCTCGCCGGGCTCGACGACCTGGCCGACGATCCCGACCTCGCCACCGTGCACGAGCGGGTGGAGCGGGCGGCCGAGCTGGAGGCGCGCTTCGTGCCGAAGCTGCTGGAGCGCAGCACGGCCGAGTGGTTCGCGCTGGCGCTCGCGCACCGGCTGCCGATCGTGCCGGTCCCGGACATGGAGGGCGTGCTGGCCGATGCCGAATTTCGCGCCCGCGGCGCGATCGTGCCGGTGCAGGACGGGACGCGCTGCCTGGAGGCGCCCGGCAATCCGTGGCGCCTGACCCGAACGCCGCCGCGCCGGGGCGGGGCGGTGCCGGCACCCGGCGGCCCGCCGCCCGCCTTGCGCGCGCCGGTTCCGTCCGGCACGGCGGATGGCCGCCCGATGCTGGCCGGGCTGCGTGTGGTCGATCTCAGCATGGGCTGGGCCGGGCCGCTCGCCTCCCGGCTGCTGGCCGATCTCGGCGCCGAGGTGATCAAGATCGAGGCCTGCCAGTATCCCGACTGGTGGCGCGGCGTCGATTTCCGCCCGCATGTGCTGGAGCAGCGCCTGTACGAGAAGACCGGCCGCTTCAACGCGCTGAACCGCAACAAGCGCGGCATCACGCTGGACCTGACCCGGCCCGAGGGCGTCGCCGCCGCCAGGGCGCTGGTTGCCGGTGCCGACGCGGTGGTGGAGAACTACGCCGCCGGGGTGCTGGCCAAGCTCGGCCTCGACTGGGCGGCGCTCAGCGCGGTGAACCCGGGCCTGGTCATGCTGTCGATGTGCGCCTTCGGCGACAGCAGCGCCCGGCGCGAGCTGCGTGCCTACGGCTCCACGCTGGAGCATGCCTCCGGCCTGCCGACGCTGGCCGGGCGGGCGGGTGATCCGCCGGTGATGGGCCACATCGCCTTCGGCGACGCCACCGGCGGCCTGAACGGCGCGGCGGCGCTGCTGGTGGCGCTGCTGCACCGGCAGGCCACCGGCGAGGGCCAGCATATCGATCTGTCGCAGGTCGAGTGCATGCTGCCGATGGCCGCCCCGGCGCTGATGGCCGCGAGCGCGGGCCGCAGCTGGCCGCGCGACGGCAACCGCCATCCCGCCCACCGCCCGCACGGCATCTTCCGCTGCGCCGGCGACGACGCCTGGATCGCGGTGGCCTGCACCGACGACGTCATGCGGGCCCGCCTCGCCACCCTGGCGGGCGCGGCGACCGAGGCGGCGCTCGACGCCTGGACCGCGGGGCGCAGCCCGGCCGATGCGATGGCCGGGTTGCAGGCGGTCGGGATCGCCGCGGGCATCGCGCTGCCGCCGCTGGCCCTGTTCGACGACCCGCATCTGGCGGCGCGCGGCTTCTGGCAGCGCCTGGACCGCCCGTTCATCGGCGCCTTCCCGCAATCCTCGCTGCCGTTCCGCGAGGCGGCGCAGCCCTACCCGATCGCCACCCCGGCCCCGACGCTGGGGCAGCACACCGAGGACGTGCTGCGCGACATCCTGGCCTACGCGGACGACCGCATCGCCGGGCTGAAGGCCGCCGGCATCATCGGCACCGAGGTGATGCCCGCCCGAAGCTGAGCGTCACGCCGTCGGCCGCGTCATCTGGAACAGCGCGGTCACCTCGGCATAGTCCCCGGCATAGCCGCATCGCGCCACCGGCCGGGCGGCGGCGGTGTCGAATATGCCGTCGTTGAGGAAGGCGGGGTCGATATGGACGCCCACCACCTCGCCCAGCACCAGCCAGCTGTCGAGCTCCCTGCCGTCGGCCGCGGCGAGGCGGACGATGGCGCTGCGGCGGCACTCCAGCGCGGCGATGGCGCGGGCGACGCGGGGCGGGCGGACCGTGGTGGAGGGGGCGGGGTCGAGGCGGGCGCGGATCATCTCGTTCTCGCCGGGGGGCAGGGGGGCGGCGGTTTCGTTCATCGCCTCGGCGAGGTCGCGGGAGACGAGGGAGCAGACGAACTCGCCGGTCTCCTCCACGTTGCGGACGCTGTCCTTCCAGCCTTCGGAGGCAAAGGCGACCATCGGCGGGCGCGAGGAGATGCCGTTGAAGAAGCTGTACGGGGCCAGGTTGACGCGGCCCTGGCCGTCGATGGTGGAGATCCAGCCGACCGGGCGGGGGGCGACGATGGCCTTGAACGGGTCGTGCCGGAGGCGGTGGCCCTCGGCCGGCCGGTAGAAATGCGTGGGGGCGAGCGGCTGGTCCATGGGCGGGGCTCCCGGTGTGGGCGCCGATATCAGCGCGCGGGCGCGTCCAGGTCCAGCACCCAGGTCTCCTCGGTGAGAGTGACGCCGAAGGCGTGCAGGGGCGCGCTGGCGGTCAGGCAATAGCCCTCGGCGGCGTAGAGGCGGCGGGCGGCGGCCAGGATGGAGTGGGTCCACAGGGTGATGCGGCGGTAGCCGGCCGCGCGGGCGAAGCCGGTGCACGCGGCGACGAGCCGGGCGCCGATGCCCAGGCCGCGGGCGGCAGGGTCCACGATCAGCAGGCGCAGCTTTGCGGTGGCGTCGTCGGCGCGGACCAGGAAGACGGAGCCGAGCGGCACCCCGTCCCGCTCGGCGATCCAGGCGGCCTCGCTTGCGGGGTCGAACTTCGCCATCACCTCGGCGGCGATGCCGGCGACGAGCGTCTCGAAGCTCGCGTCCCAGCCGAATTCCTGCGCGTAGATCGCGCCGTGCCGCGCGATGACCCAGCCGAGATCGCCGGGCCGCAGGGCGCGCAGGGTGACGGGCGCGGGGGACGCGGGGCCGAGGGCCGCCTCGATGCGGGCCATGGCGGCAACGACGGCGTCCGCGGTCTCCGACGGGAGCCGCGCGATCAGGCCGGCGACGAGCGCGTCGGAGCGGGCCTCGAGCGGGGCAAGGGTGGCATGGCCCTGCGCGGTGAGGCGCAGGATGGAGCGGCGGGCGTCCTCGGGCGCGCGGGTGCGGTGCAGCAGCTGCTCGCGCGCGAAGCGGGCGAGGATGCGGCTGAGATAGCCGGTGTCGAGGTTGAGGTCGCGGGCGAGGTCGGTCGCGCTGGTGCCGTCGCGGTGGCCGATCTCGAACAGCACGCGGGTTTCGGTGAGCGAGTAGGCGCCGCCCACCAGGCCCTCCTGCAGCACGCCGATGGCGGTGGTGTAGAAGCGGTTGAAGCGGCGGATGGCGGCGATGCGATCGTCCATCGGGTTAGCTTGAACCGATGCTTGCCGGAGTCAAGCAAAGGGGAGGGTGGCGGCACCACCCTCCCCCGTCCTTTCCCGCCAGGGCGGGATGGAAGCCGGTCAGCCGAGGCGTTCGCCGTGGAGCACCACGTCGAGGCCCTCGCGCTCCTCTTCCTCGGTCACGCGCAGGCCGATCACGGCGTCCACGATCTTGAGGATGATGAAGGTCACCACGCCGGACCAGACGAGGGTGGCGACGACGGCGATGACCTGCAGCTTGAGCTGGGCCAGGCCGCCGATCACCGTGCCGTCCGGGGCGGCGGCGGTGGCGGTGAAGGGGCCGTAGGCGAAGATGCCGGTCAGCAGGGCGCCGACGATGCCGCCGATGCCGTGCACGCCGAAGGCGTCGAGGCTGTCGTCATAGCCCATCATGTGCTTGAGCGAGGTCGCACCCCAGAAGCAGACCACGCCGGCGACGATGCCGATGATGAGCGCGGGCCCGGGCAGCACGAAGCCCGAGGCCGGGGTGATGGCGACGAGGCCGGCGACGGCGCCGGAGATGGCGCCCAGCACCGATGGTTTTCCCTTGGCGGCCCACTCGGCGAAGGTCCAGGCCAGCGCGGCGCCGGCGGTGGCGATGTGGGTGACGGCCATGGCCATGCCGGCGCGGGGGCCGGCGGCGGCGGCGGAGCCGGCGTTGAAGCCGAACCAGCCGACCCAGAGCAGCGAGGCGCCGATGACGGCCAGGCCCAGATTGTAGGGGGACATGTTGTCATGGCCGTAGCCGAGGCGCTTGCCCATCACCAGGGCGCAGACGAGGCCCGCGATGCCGGCGTTGATGTGGACCACGGTGCCGCCGGCGAAGTCGGCAGCACCCAGGGCGAACAGCCAGCCGGTGGGCGCCCAGACCCAGTGGGCGATCGGGCTGTAGACCAGCAGCGACCACAGGGTGGTGAAGACCAGGAGGGCGGAGAACTTCATGCGGTCGGCGAAGGCGCCGGCGATCAGGGCCGGGGTGATGATGGCGAAGGTCATCTGGAACATCATGAACACGCTCTCGGGGATCGTGTTCGGGACCGCGCCCTCGGTGCCGGCGCCGAGGATGAACGGCTTGTCCCAGGACGGGCCGAAGCCGTTGAGGAAGAAGCGGCTGAGGTCGCCGATATAGGCGTTGCCGTTGGTGAAGGCGAGGCTGTAGCCGGCGACCATCCAGACCACCGAGATCAGCGCGGTGATGGAGAAGGACTGCATCATGGTGGCGAGCACGGTCTTCTTGCGCACCATGCCGGCGTAGAACAGGGCAAGGCCGGGGATGGTCATCAGCAGCACCAGGGCGACGCTGGTGAGCATCCAGGCGGTGTCGCCGGTGTCGAGCTTGGGGGCGGGCGCATCCTCGGCAAGCGCGGGCAGGCTGGCCAGCAGCAGGGGCAGCGCCAGGGCGGCGCCGCGGAACTTCCGGATCATATGGGTGGGGTCCTTGCTCACAGTGCGGAAGCGTCGGTTTCGCCGGTGCGGATGCGCACGGCGCGCTCGATGTCGATGACGAAGATCTTGCCGTCGCCGATCTTGCCGGTGTGGGCGGATTTCACGATCGCCTCGACCACGGCGTCGGCCAGGTCGTCGGACACGACGACCTCGATCTTCACCTTGGGGAGGAAGTTCACGTGGTACTCGGCCCCGCGGTAGATCTCGGTCTGGCCCTTCTGGCGGCCGAAACCCTTCACCTCGGAGACGGTGAGGCCCTGGACGCCGAGGGGGGTGAGTGCCTCCCTGACGTCATCGAGCTTGAACGGCTTGATGATGGCCATGATCAGTTTCATGTCGCAGCCCTGCTCCCGGTTCGGCTGTTGTGGCGCACAGCGCGCTGGCTGGGGGCTAGCAAGGGGCGTGCCAGGAGGATTCGCGGCCAGGGGCGGCGGGGCGGGGGTGTGGCTGCACAAAAAGCGGGCAGTCGCATGTGAATGTTCCACGGGCGCGGTGGCGCGAAACCGGGCGCGGACTGGGCAGGCACATCGCCGCGATCACGGCCGCGAGAACTTCTCCGCCGGGCGAATCCGCACTAAGGAGGCTGTCGGACGCGCATCGGCCTCGCGGTGCGGCAACGCCGAAAGGAGCCGGTGATGGCAGGCGACGCGACCCAGCCCGTGGCATTCATGGGCACCAATGGCGGGGTGTGCTTCGCCGAGCAGGGCTTCGACCGGGCGCTGCGCGGAATCGGGCTCAATACCGGGAACGTGATGTTCCAGTATGCGATGTGGCAACGGATCCGCAACCCGAAGATCGGGATCACGCCTGGAACTTCGCTGGACGGGCTGAAGGGGAAGGTGAAGGCCCTGGTGATCCCGGCGGCCAACCAGATCAATCCGGCCTGGGATCTCGGCGGCTGGGCGGAGACGGTGGAGGCGCTCGACGTGCCGGTGGTGATCGCGGGGCTGGGCGCGCAGGCGGAGATCGGCGCGGACCCGGCGCTGGACATCAAGCCCGGCACGCTGCGCTTCCTGAAGGCGGTGGCGGAGCGGGCCGATCACATCGGCGTGCGCGGGCAGTTCACCCAGGACGTGCTGAACCGGCTGGGCATCGCCAACACGGTGGTGATCGGCTGCCCGTCGCAGTTCATCAACAGCCACATCACCGGCGCCGGCATCGCCGAGCGGCTGGCGCGGGTGCGCGAGAACCCGCCACACCGGGTGGGGCATCTGTTCGGCACCATGGAAGCCGGCGCGCGCGAGGCCGAGCGCGTGCTGTTCGAGATCGGGCGGCAGCACCGGGCGCGGATCATCTACCAGACCAACCCCGACGTGCTGGCCTACATCTTCAACGGCGAGCTGAGCCCGCGCGGGCGCGACTACCTGGCCTGGGAAAGCCAGATACTGTCGCCGGGCATCGCGCGCGACGAGTACAACCGCATCATCAAGTGGAACGGCATGTTCTTCTCCGACGCGCGGAGCTGGATCGACGCCATGGCGGCGTTCGACGTGGTGATCGGCATGCGCATCCATGGCGCGATCGCGGCCATCCAGGGCGGCTCGCTGGGCGTGTGCGTGGCGTTCGACGCGCGCACGCTGGAACTGGTGGAGACGATGAAATACCCGCATCTGCACCACGGCGCGGTGCGGCCGGACGACACGCTGGCGACGCTGCTGGACCGGGTGGTGTTCGACCCGGCGGTGTACGAGGCCACGCGCGCCACGCTGCGGGCGCGGTTCGAGGCGCTGGCGCGGCGCTCCGACCTGGAGTTCGATTTCGAGGGGTAGGCGGTTCCGCTACCGCTGGAGCGCCGCCTGCCGCAGGACCCAGATCTCGTCCAGCGTGGTTGCCAGCAGGGCGTCCACGACGCGCTGCCGGCCGGTGGGCCGGGGACGGGCCTGGAGTTCCTCGATCTCGTCCAGGCGGCGGGCGAGGGCGTGCTCCAGGGTGGCGACGCGGTCCAGCGCCTCGTCCAGGGAGCGGGCGGCGACGGCGCCGGACTCGCGCAGACGGGCGGCCTCCGCCTCGGCGGAGCGGGCGGCGGCGATCGCGTCGGCCTCGCGCCCCCGCAGCCGGGCGGCCTCGTCGCGGGCGGCGGCGAGCTCGCGCTCCTGCGCCAGCAGGCGCACCCAGCGCTCGTCGGCGAGGCGGGTGAAGAAGCGGTCGCTGCCGCTGCGCTCGCTCTCGCGGTCCGAGAGCTGGCGCACCACGGTTTCGGTCGCGCGCAGCGAGTTGCGCATGTCCTGCAGCATGTAGGCGGTCTGCATGACCTGGCCGAGGCCCTCGGTGCCGCCGGCCTGGCCGCGGAGGAATTTGTGGCGCAGCAGCGGGTTGAACTCGGCATGCCGGGCCCGCATGCCGACGACCGAGTTGGCGTAGAGGCCGACATTGCCGGTGTCGCGGTGGTGGTAGAGCGCGAGCTTTTCCGGGATCACGCCGATATCGGCCTGTGCGAGGGCGCGGAGGTTGAAGTCCCAGTCGCCGAGCACCGGGAAGCGCTCGTCGTAGCCGCCCAGCTCGTCGTAGAGCGCGCGGCGGAACAGGTAGGCGATGGGGGGGAAGATGTTGTCGCAGCTCATTTCCATGAGGTGCACGTTCTGTACCCAGTCCTTGTAGGGCTGGCGGCCGCGCTCGGCGATGCCGTCGGGCATCACCTCCTCCGAGATGTACCAGGTGTGGGTGATGACGCCGCCGTATTTCCAGGCCGGCGCCTCGTCGAGGAAGCGGACGGTGCGGGCGAGGAAGCCCGGCTCCCAGCTGTCGTCGTCGTCATGGATGACGATGTAGTCGCTGTCGGAGCGGGCAATGGCGATGTTGGAGGCGGCTTCCATGCCACGGTTGGTGACGTTGTCCACCAGGCGGACCTTGCGCGGATCGACGATGGAGGCGGCGATCTCGCGGGCGGCCTG
>JBGAIK010000371.1:0-2820 GCA_044225615.1 Acetobacteraceae bacterium
AGCGATGCCAGGTCCTTCCGCCGCAGCACCTCCGGCCCCTGCGCCCCGCTCGCCGCCCGCACCACGTTGTCCGACCGCGTCGTCATCGACGCCGCCGACCACATCAGCGCCTTCTCATGGGCGGAGAAGTAGTCGAAATACCGCCGCGCCGGCGCCGTTGCCTCCTGCGCGATGCCCGGCAGCGCCATTGCATGGGCCAGCTGCGCGCGCCCCTTCATCTGGCTGTCGAACAGCGCCCGCGCCGAGCCCGCCTGGGCCGGCCGATCCAGCATGCGCCCCGCCGCCCATGCCGCCAGGTGTCCCGAATACAGCGCCAGCACCACGCCGATCGAGAAGATCGGGTCGATGAACCCCGCCGCATCCCCCGTCACCAGGAAGCCCGGCCCCGACAGCACGTCGCAGGCATAGGAGAAGTCGCGCATCATCCGCACGCCGCCATCGACCATCCGCGCGCCGGCCAGCAGGTCGCGCAGGTTCGGCGTGGTCCCGCAGCGGGCAAGGAAATAGGCCTCCAGCGACGCATGCGCCGGCAGGTCGCGCTTGTATTCGTCGATCGGGATCACCAGCCCGACACTGGTCACCCGCTTCATCGGGATGTGCCAGGACCAGCCCCAGCCCGACAGCCGCGTCACGAAGGTCAAAGGCGGGTGGTTCGGGATCTCGGCGAAATCGCGCGCGATCCCCCCGGCGCTGAAATAGCGCGAGTCCGCGAAATACCCCCACAGCGCCACGAAGCGGAACTCGGGGTTCACCTGCCGCCCGCCGGTCTGGCGTCCCATCAGCGCCGCCTGCCCGGTCGCGTCGATCACCTGCCGGCAGGCGATGGCGTGGCGCGTGCCGTCCTCCGCCACCAGCGCGACCGCGGGCGCCTCGCCCGGCGTCACCGCCTCGGCCCGCACCCCCTCGAACACCCGCGCACCCTTGGCCTCCGCGTTGCGCAGCAGCAGCGCGTCCAGCTCGTCGCGCTCCACATGCAGCCCCGGCCGCGTGTAGCCGAAATCCCGGAACGCGATCTCGCTGATCTGCTCGCCCCACACCACCACGCCGCCGGCCTTGCGCACGAAGCGCCGCTGCACCTCGTCGGCCACGCCCAGCCGGTCGAAATACTTCCACGCCGAGGGCAGCACGCTCTCGCCCACCGTCTCCCGAGGGTGGTGCTGCTTGTCCACCAGCACCACGTCGCGCCCCTGCATGGCCAGCTCGGCCGCCGCGGTCGAGCCCGCCGGCCCGCCGCCGATCACCACAATGTCAGCCCGCGCCGGGACCATCACGCCGCCTCCTGCCGGCCGAGCCGTCCCACCAGGGCTGCGATCGCCGCCGGGGTGGAGAAGTTCTCGGGCACGAAATCCTCCACCGGCAGCGTCACCTCGAAGCGCTCCTCCAGGAACGCGACCAGGTTCAGTATCTCGATCGAATCAAGGATTCCCTGCTCGATCAACGCGGTATCGGCAAGCATCGCGGCCTGCCCGGTCGGCAGCCCGGCAAGCCAGTCGGTGATCACGGCAAGCGTGGCGGACACGTAGCATCCTCTCGGCCCAGTGCGGCAAGCGCGTTGCGGTCGGCCTTACCGTTAGGACTTCGCGGCATCGTGTTCAACCAAACTATGCGGCCCGGCTGGTAGGCGGGCGGCAGCCGGGCGGCCAGAAAATCGCGCACATCCCGCTCCGCCGCCGCCGTCTCGCGCGGCTCCAGGAAAACCGCCAGCCGCTCGCCCTCGACCAGCGCCACCGCCGCGCGCACCGCCGGATGCGCGTTCAGCACCGCCTCCAGCCCCAGCAGCTCGATCCGCTGCCCGCGCAGCTTCACCTGCTGGTCGCGCCGGCCGAGGAAATGCAGCACGCCGTCGCGCCATGCGGCCATGTCCCCGGTGCGGTAGCTGTCCGCCCGCCCGTCGAACCGGCTCGCCGCCGTCAGCCCCGGCAGCCGCCAGTAGCCCAGCATCACCCCCGGCCCGGCCACGCACAGCTCGCCCTCCCGCAACGACACCGCCGCATGCGGCAGCGCCACCCCGATCGGCACCGGCGCCGCATCGTCCGCCGGCGGGCCGGGCAGGGCGTGCCAGGTGCACACATTGGTCTCGGTCGGTCCGAACAGGTTGGCGAAGCGCGCCCCCGGCAGCGCGGCCATGCACTGCCGCAGCGCCGGCGTCGGGAACACCTCGCCGGCGAACAGCACGTGCCGCAGGCTGTCCAGCCCCGCCAGTGCGCCCCGCGCCTGCAGCTGCATCAGCGCCGTCGGCACCGAATACCAATGCGTGATCCCGGCCTCCGCCACGAACCGCCGCACCGCGCCCGGGAACGCCGCATCCGCCTCCGGCAGCAGGTGCAGGCACCCGCCGCGCCCGAACGTGGCGAAGATGTCGAAGGTCGAGAGGTCGAAATGGAACGGCGCATGGCTCGCCACCCGCGCCCCCGCATCCACCGCGAACGCGTCCGCGGCCCATTCGGCGAAGCAGCCGACATTGCCGTGCGACAGCATGATCCCCTTCGGCGCGCCCGAGGAGCCGGAGGTGAACAGGATCGCCGCCAGCCCCGCCGGCTGCTCCACCGCCGGCGCCACCCCCGGCAGCGCCTCCATCCCCCCGTCCAGCGCCGTGGCCACCCGCAGCCCCGGCAGGTCGTGCCCCCGCAGCGCCGCCAGCATACCCGGCGCCGCCACCAGCAGGTCGGGCACCAGATCCCGCAGGATCGTCGCCAGGTGCGGCGCCGACAGCCGCGCGTTCAGCGGCACATACGCCGCCCCCGCCGCGAGCGCCGCCAGCATGGCGACCAGCGCCGCCGCCGATTTCGGCAGGCACACCGCCACCCGCCCCCCCCGCCC
>JBGAIK010000052.1:0-22180 GCA_044225615.1 Acetobacteraceae bacterium
CCCGCCCGCCGCCCTCCCGCCATGCCCGATCCGTTGCGGGACCATCGCGCCCGCGCACGCCATAATTGTTACGACTACGATATTATACCGTATAACCTACACTGCCGGCCTCGCGCCGCATCGACATCGCGGAAGCCGCGGCGGTATCCTGCGGGCGGAGATGCCGTGCATATGAATCGCTTCCACTCGCTGCTGGCCGCCCCGCTGGCCCTGCCGGCCGCCCCCGCCCACCCGTTGGATCCGGCCCGCGCCCGCGCGCTGCTGGCCGAAGCCGGCGACCCCAACGGCGGCTATGCGAGCGCGGCCTTCGACGCCGCTCCGGCCCCGGTGCTGGACCGGATGGACGAGGCGCGCCGCCGGCCTGGCCGAGGCCACGCGCATCGCGCTGCAGGACCGCGCGCTGATCCCCCTCTATTGGGAAACCACGATCTGGGCCTACAAGGACCGCTACCGCCATGCCGGCCGGGTCGACCAGGCAACGGACGCCGACGGCCTGGCCCCCAAGGAGTGAGCCTATGACCGACCTGCGCGCCCTGATCGCCAATCCCGGCGCGAACGACCTGCCATGGGAAGACCCGGCCATCCCGGGCCATCGGATGGTGCTGCGCAGCGCCCGGCCGCGGCGCTGCACGCCGGACACGCCGCTGCTGTTCGTGCATCACGGCGTGAACCGCAACGGCGACGACTATCGCGACTTCTGGCTGCCCCTGGTGGACGAGGCCGACCTGCTGGTGATCGCCCCCGAATTCCCCAATGACAGCTTCCCCGGCGCGCAGTGGTACAATTACGGCAACCGCACCGATGCGCATGACAAGCCCAGGCCTCGGGCGGAATGGACCTATGGCACGCCGGCGCGAATATTTGCCGAACTGCGCGCCCAGGGCGCGACGCGCCGCTCCGGCTACGGGCAGTTCGGGCATTCCGCCGGCGGCCAGTTCGTGCACCGCGCGATGTCGCTCGGCTTCCGCGACCACGTCCAGGCCGCCGTCAGCGCCAATGCCGGCACCTATGCCTGGCCGGCGCTGGATGTCGCCTTTCCGTACGGCCTCGGCGGAACCGGCCTGGGCGAGGCGGAACTGAAATCACTGCTCGGCTTCCGCCTCACCGTCATGGGCGGCTCGGCCGACATCGACACCGCCAGCCCGCATTTCCCCAAGGACGCGCCCGCCATGGCGCAGGGTCCCACCCGCTACGCCCGTGCCCAGAACTACGTCGCCGCCGCCCGCAAGGCCGCCGAGGCGCGCGACATCGCCTGCGCCTGGACCTTCGTGCATGTCGATGGCGTCGCCCATGATGGCGAGCGCATGTCGGCCGCCGCTGCCCCCATCCTCTCCGCCGCGCTGCACGCGGCCCAACCCTGACCAAGGAGCATCCGATGCAGAACGAGGACCCGATCTGGCGCCTGGTTGACCAGCGGCGCGAGGACTATCTCGGCCTCGCCCGCCGCGTCTGGGAAGCCCCCGAGATCGCCTACAACGAATACCAGTCGGTCGCCGAGCACACCGCGATGCTGGAGAAGGAGGGCTTCCGCGTCACCCAGGACCTCGCCGGCATCCCGACCGCGGTGATGGGCGAGGCCGGCGAGGAAGGCCCGGTGATCGCCATCCTCGGCGAATACGACGCGCTGCCCGGCCTCAGCCAGGAAGCCGCCACCCCCGAGCCCATGCCCCGCCCCGGCGACGGCATGGGCCATGGCTGCGGCCACAACCTGCTCGGCTCCGCCTCGCTGATGGCCGCCGCCGCGGTCAAGGACTGGCTCAAGCAGAACGGCATCAAGGGCCGTGTGCGCTACTACGGCTGCCCGGCCGAGGAGGGCGGTGCGGCCAAGTCGTTCATGGTCCGCGAGGGCTGCTTCAAGGACGTGGACATCGCCATCTCATGGCATCCGGCCGCCTTCTCCGGCGTCAACGACGCGATGAGCCTGGCCAATACCCGCATCGACTTCTCCTTTCAGGGCCGCGCCAGCCACGCCGCCGCCGCCCCGCATCTCGGCCGCTCGGCGCTCGACGCGGTGGAGCTGATGAATGTCGGCGTGAACTACATGCGCGAGCACATGCCCAGCGACGCGCGCATCCACTACGCGCTGCTCGATGCCGGCGGCGTCGCCCCCAATGTGGTGCAGGCCACCGCAAAAGTCCGCTACGCCATCCGCGCCCGCGAGCTGCCCGAGCTGTGGCCGCTGATCGAACGCGTGAAGAAGGTGGCCGAAGGCGCCGCCCTGATGACCGAGACCACGATGACCTGGAAGGTGATCAGCGCCGTCTCCAACCTGCTCGGCAACACGCCGCTGGAGAAGGCGATGTACGGCGCGCTGACCCGCCTCGGCGCGCCCGAGTGGGACGAGGCCGACAAGGCCCTGGCGGCGAAGTTCCAGGCCACGCTCAGCAACGAGGACATCACCAGCGCCTATCGCCGCGTCGGCATGAAGGTGAAGCAGGACACCCCGCTCTGCGACGAGATCGTGCCGCTCGACGCCAAGGGCGCGCCGATGATGGGCTCCACCGACGTGGGCGATGTGAGCTGGGTCGTCCCGACCGTCCAGGCCCGCGGCGCCACCTATGCGATCGGCACGCCCGGCCATTCCTGGCAGCTCACCGCGCAGAGCAACTCCTCGATCGGCGACAAGGGCATGATCCACGTCGCCAAGATCATGGCCGCCACCGCGGTGGCCGCGCTGGAGAACCCGACCATCATTGCCGAGGCCAAGGCCGACTACGCCGCCCGCACCGACGTCAACCCCTATGTCTGCCCCCTGCCGACCGACGTGAAGCCGCCCATCCGCGGCCCCCGTCCTAACGCTTGAGGTAGCGCCGCATCACCCGGTCCCGCCGCAGCGGCGAAAGGCGGCGGGTCCAGAAGATGCCGTCGAGCTGGTCGATCTCGTGCTGCAGGCAAACGGCCAGCAGCCCGTCCGCTTCGATCCCGTGCGGGTTGCCCTCCACGTCCTGGAAGGCGACCCGCACCCGCGCCGGCCGCTCCACAGTGTCGCCGACGCCCGGCATCGAGATGCTGCCCTCCTCATGCCGCGCGGTTTCCGCCGAAGCCCAGGCGACCACCGGATTGACATAGACCGCCGGCGCCGTCTCCGGCAGCGCCAGCGCGATCACCCGTAGCAGCACCCCGACATGCGGCCCCGCGATCCCGATCCCCGGCGCCGCCCGCATCGTATCCAGCAGGTCCTGCGCCAGACCCGCCAATGCCGCATCGAACGTCATCACCGGCGCACAGGCACGTTGCAGCAGCGGATCAGGAAACCGCACGATCGAGCGAACCGCCATTCAGCCGCCTCCATCACCCCATGTCGAAATCTGTGCGGTGGCATCCAAGGAAAGCAAGATTCAACACAGAGGCAGCGGGACAGCGAGAAGCGAGGAAGGCCCGCGTCCTGCTTTCCTTCTCGCTGTCTCGCTGCCTCTTTGTGAAGCCGTGCTTCCCTGCCTTGACCCACCCCCGCCACTCCGCCACGACTCGCCGCATGAGCAGCAACCCCTTCCTCGCCCCCTGGACCGCCGAATTCGGCCTTCCCCCCTTCGATCTGATCCGCCCCGGGCACATCCCCGAGGCGCTGGAAAAGGGGATGGAAGACCAGCGCGCCGAGATCGCCGCCATCACCGCCAATCCCGCGCCGCCCAGCTTCGCCAACACGGTCGAGGCCCTGGAACGCAGCGGCGCCCTGCTCGAACGCACCTCCAATGTCTTCGCCAACCTGGTCTCCAGCCTCGGCAGCGACGCGCTCCAGCAGGTCGAGCGCGACTTCGCCCCCAGGCTCGCCCAGCACAGCACTTCCATCGCGCTCGACCCGAAGCTGTTCGCCCGCTTCGACGCGCTGCACGAAAGCCGCCACGCGCTGGGCCTCGCCCCCGACGCGCTGCGCCTGCTCGAGCGCCATCACCTGGGCTTCATCCGCGGCGGCGCCAGGCTCGACGAGGCCGGCAAGCGCCGCATGGCCGAGATTTCCGAACGCCTCGCCACCCTGCACACGCAATTCGGCCAGAACGTGCTGCACGACGAGAACGAATGGCACCTGCCGCTCGCCGAAGCCGATCTCGACGGCCTGCCCGATTTCGTCCGCACCGGCGCCCGCCAGGCCGCGCAAGAGCGCAAGCTCGACGGCTACGCCATCACGCTGGCCCGGTCCTCGATCGAGCCTTTCCTGACCTTCTCGCGCCGCCGCGACCTGCGCCGCACGGCGTATCTCGCCTGGATCGCCCGCGGCGAGCACGACGGCCCCCACGACAATCGCAAGCTGATCCCCGAAATCCTCGCCCTGCGCGCCGAGCGCGCCCGCCTGCTGGGCTACGAGACCTATGCCAAGTTCCGCCTCGCCGACACCATGGCCGCCTCCGAAGCCAACGTCCGCCGCCTGACCGATGAGGTCTGGTCCGCCGCCCGCCACCGCGCCGCCGCCGAGCGCGAGCGCCTGCTCGAAGCAGCCAGCGCCGACGGCATCAACCGCATCGAGCCCTGGGACTGGCGCCACTACGCCGAGCGCGTCCGCCAGGCCGATTACGCGATCGACGAGGCGGAACTGAAGCCCTATTTCCAGCTCGAGAACATCCAGCAGGCGGCCTTCGACACCGCGAGCCGCCTGTTCGGCCTCAGCTTCACCGAACGCCCCGACCTGCCGCGCTACCACGCGGATACCCGCACCTGGGAGGTGCGCGACGCGGGCGGCCATGTCGGCCTGTTCATCGCCGACAACCACGCCCGCGCCGGCAAGCGCTCCGGCGCCTGGATGAGCAGCTTCCGCGACCAGCAGGCGCTCGATGCCCCGGTCGCGCCGATCATCCTGAACAACAACAATTTCGCGCGCGGCATGCCCACGCTGCTGAGCTACGACGACGCCGAGACGCTGTTCCACGAATTCGGCCACGCCCTGCACGGGCTGCTGAGCCGGGTGCGCTACCCGTCCCAGTCCGGCACCTCGGTCCGCCGCGACTTCGTGGAGTTCCCCTCGCAGATCTACGAGCACTGGCTCGCCGTCCCCGAGACGCTGCAACGCTACGCCCGCCACGCCGAAACCGGCGCGCCGCTGCCGCAAGCCCTGATGGATCGCCTGCTCGCCGCCCGCACCTTCAACCAGGGCTTCGCCACCGTCGAATACACCGCCTCCGCCGTGCTCGACATGGAACTCCACGCCCTGCCCGACCCCGCCGCGCTCGACATCGCCGCCTTCGAGCGCGACGTGCTCGGCCGCATCGGCATGCCGGCGGAAATCGGCGCCCGCCACCGCCCCGCCCATTTCCAGCACCTCTTCGCCGGCGCCGGCTATGCCGCTGGCTACTACTCCTATCTCTGGGCCGAGGTGCTCGATGCCGACGGCTTCGGCGCCTTCGAATCGGTGGGCGACCCGTTCGATGCCGACACCGCTGCGCGCCTGCGCCGCATCCTGGAATCCGGCGACACCCGCGACCCGATGGAGCTGTATGTGGAATTCAGGGGTTCCGCCCCAAGCACCGAGGCGCTGCTGCGGCATCGGGGGTTGGTGGCGCTCAAGGCATAGCGGCCCAGAGCGTGATCGCTTGGGGCCGAACGCCGGAAAGCGTGCATCACGCGACCAGACAAAAGCTTGCCAGATCTAGCGCCGCTGCCGCGTGACCAGCAGGCAGGCCGCCACGATCAGCCCTGCCCCCAGCCACATCGACAGCGCCGGCACCTCGCCGAAGAAGGCGAAGCCCAGCAGCGCCGCATAGGGCAGCGCCAGATAGTCCACCACCGCCAGCACCGCCGCCGGCGCGCGGCCGAACGCCCAGGTCAGCAGGAAATGCCCGCCCACCCCGAGGCAGGCGAGCAGCACGAAAACCGGCCACACCGCGGGCGCCGGGTCGTGCCACGTGGCCAGCGACAGCGGCAGGGCCAGCAGCGTGGGGACGATGTGCTGGATCAGCACGATCGCGGTCGGATGGTCGCGCTTGGCCTGGCTGCGCAGCATCACGTTGTTGACCGCATAGGTCACCGCCGAGCCCATCGCCGCGGCGATGCCCAGCAGATCGGCCCCGATCGCCTCCTGCCGCACCAGCGACTGCCAGACGATCACGCCCACGCCGACCAGGCCGAGCAGGATCGCGCCCAGCACCGCCGGCCGCAGCCGCTCCTTCAGCACCAGCGCCGCCAGCACCGCCAGGATCAGCGGCGCCAGATAGCTCAGCGCCAGCGCCTCGGCGAAGGGCAGGCGGCGGAGCGCGGTGAAGAACAGCACCGTGGAGGCGACGTTGAGCACGCCGCGCGGCGCATTCGCCTTCCACGATGCGAGCGACGGCCAGCCCGCGCCGCTCCGCCAAACGGCGATCAGCACCAGGGGAATGCCGAACAGGAAGCGCATCGCCACCACCTGCATCGTCGGCAGGTCGTCGGGCAGGCCCTTCACCACCGCGTCCATGGTGGTGAACAGCATGATCGCCCCGGTGGCCACCATGAACGGCACCGCCGGACGGGCGTGGTCGGCTGTCGGATGAAGCTGCACGTCCCCCCTCGCCGGCGGTTCGCCGCCATGCTCCATTGTCCCCTGCCCCGCCGCGCGGTTCCAGCACCGCCGGCGCGGGGCAGGAATGCCGCGTCGCAGCGAGGAACCGCCATGGCAGCGCACCGCTTCTGCACCGTCGAGGACGAAGGCCGCATCCGCATCGTCACGCTCAACCGCCCCGAGGTGCTGAACGCGCTGCACAGCGAGGCGAGCCACGAGCTGGAAGCCGTCTGGGACGCGTTCGCCGCCCGCGACGACCTGTGGGTCGGCATCATCACCGGCGCCGGGCCGCGTGCCTTCTCCGCCGGCAACGACCTCAAGGTGCAGGCGGCCGGCCGCCGCGGTCCGCCGCCGCGCAGCGGCTTCGGCGGCCTCACCAGCCGCTTCGATCTCGACAAGCCGCTGATCGCCGCGGTCAACGGCGTTGCCATGGGCGGCGGCTTCGAGATGGCGCTGGCCTGCGACCTGATCGTCGCCGCGGAGACCGCCGTCTTCGCCCTGCCGGAGCCGCGCGTGGGCCTGATCGCCGGTGCCGGCGGCGTGCACCGCCTGCCGCGCATGATCGGCCAGAAGCAGGCGCTGGGCATGATCCTGACCGGCCGCCGCGTGCCGGCGGCCGAGGGCCAGCGCCTCGGCTTCGTCAACGAGGTGGTGCCGGAGGGCGAGGCGCTGGCGGCGGCGCGGCGCTGGGCCGGCCTGATCCTGGAATGCTCGCCAATGGCGGTGCGCGCCTCCAAGCAGGCGGTCTACCAGGGCCTGGCGCAGCCGACGCTGGAGCAGGCGATCCGCACCGCCTTCCCGGCCCAGAAGGCCAACAGCGCCAGCGAGGACTACATCGAGGGCCCGCGCGCCTTCGCCGAGAAGCGCAAGCCTGTCTGGAAGAACCGGTAGGAAGCCCCGCCATGCGCATCACCGACGCCCAGGTGCATATCTGGTCGAGCGGCACACCCAGCGTGAACCACCGGCCGGTGTCCGCGGTGAGCGCGGCCGAGATGCTGGCCGAGATGGATGCGGCCGGCGTCGATGCCGCCATCATCCATCCGCCCGGCTGGGACCCGAACGCCGAGGCGGTCGCCGCCGCCGCCCGCAGCGCCAGCCCCGACCGCTTTGCCATCCTCGGCAGCTTCCCGCCGCATCTGCCCGAAAGCCGCGGCCTGATCGCCGGATGGCTGCGCCAGCCCGGCATGCTCGGCCTGCGCTGGGCTCTGCTGCATCCCGACCAGCGCATCTGGCTCGACAGCGGCGCGATGGACTGGATCTGGCCCGAGGCCGAGCGCCACGGCGTGCCGATCGCCCTGCTGGCCGGCCCGTGGCTCGACCGGTTCCGCGCCATCGCCGAGCGCCATCCCGGCCTCAGGCTGATCATCGACCATTGCGGGCTGATCCGGCTGAAACAGGACGCCGCCGCGCTGGCCAATCTCGACGCGCTGCTCGCGCTCGCCAAGCTGCCCAACGTCGCCATCAAGGCCACCGGCGCGCCCGGCTACTCAACCCACCCCTATCCGTTCCGCAACCTGCACGACGCCCTGCACCGCATCTACGACGCATACGGCCCCGACCGCTTCTTCTGGGGCACCGACATCACCCGCATGCCGTGCAGCTACCGCCAGTGCGTGACGATGTTCACCGAGGAGATGCCATGGCTGGCCGGGCGGGAGCAGGCGCGCGTCATGGGCGAAGGCATCCGGGCCTGGCTCGATTGGAAGTAAGCTCTTCTTTTTCTGAAGAAAAAGAAGCAAAAAGACTTTTATCCGTTGTCCTTCGCACGATTGCCCGCGAATCTCCACACCAAATGGACAAAAGTTTTTTGGTTCTTTTTTACAAAAAAGAACCGCTTACTTGCTTTCCTTCTTCCACGCATCCATCCCCCCCTGGATATGCCGGGTTGCCGCCAGCCCCGCATCCTGCGCCGCCTGCACCGCCATCGCCGAGCGTTCGCCGAACGCGCAGTAGAACAGCAGCTGCTTGCCCGTCGCCGCCGACAGCTCGTGCAGCATGCCGCCCGGCGCCAGGTTCTCCTGCAGGTCGGGATAGGGCGCGTGCACCGCGCCCGGGATGCTGCCGTGCCGCTCCCGCTCCGAGCGCTCGCGCAGATCGACGAACACGATGTCGGAGCGGCCCACCAGCGCCCGGGCGTCGGCGGCCGACACCGCCCAGCCGCGCGCGGCCACCTGCTCCTGCGCCAGGCCCTGGCGCATGTTGGCCGGCACCGCCACGTCCATCATCTTCGGGTTGGACAGGTTCAGCCCGTTCATCAGGTCGGCGTATTCCTGCACACCCTTCACCTGCAGGCGGGGGTTGAACCGCTTCTCCTCGCCGATCGTGCTCACCGTGTCGCCCTTGTAGTCGTGGGCGGGGAAGACCATCGTCTCCTCCGGCAGGCGCAGCAGCTTGTTAAACAGGCTGTCGTATTGCTGGCGCGGATCGCCGTTCTGGAAATCGGTCCGCCCGGTGCCGCGGATCAACAGCGTGTCGCCGGTGAACACGCGGTCGGCCATGACGAAGCTGTAGGAATCGTCGGTGTGACCGGGCGTGTACAGCACATCGAGGCTGATCCCCTCGATGGTCAGCCGGTCGCCCTCGGCGATGCGCATCGACACCACGTCCACCTTGGACTGCTCGCCCATCACCGTGATGCAGTGCGTGCGGTCGCGCAGCGCGCCAAGGCCGGTGATGTGGTCGGCATGCAGGTGGGTGTCCACCGCCTTCACCAGCTTCAGGTCCAGCTCCCGCATCAGCTGCAGGTAGCGGTCCACCTTCTCCAGCACCGGGTCGATGATCAGCGCCTCGCCGCCGCGGCGGCTGGCGAGGACGTAGGAGTAGGTGCCGGACACCTGGTCGAAAAGCTGGCGGAACAGCATGGCGGCGACTCCCTCCTGCGCCGCTCCATATAGCTATGCCGACGCCTCCTCCGCCAGTTTCACCCGCGTCACCCGGTGCGCCTGCACCGCCGGCAGCACGTCGCGCGCGAAGCGGCGAATCTGTTCCATGAACATGTCATGCGGCATCGCGCCGCGATTGAAGTTCACCAGCACCGTATCGGCGCCATGGTGCTCGGCATTGGCGATCAGGCGCTCCGTGACCTCGGCGGGCGTGCCCCACGGCATCTCCTCGGCCTCGCGCGCCACGTCGTCCATCGTCATGTTGCGGAAATCGGCCCGGATCCGCGCCGCCGCGCGCTGGTTCTCGGGGCGCACGAAATTGCTCGCCGCCTGCGAAACGTAGCCGGCCGCCAGCTGCCCCGCCGTCTCGCTCAGGCTGCCATGGGCGAACAGGCAGCGGTTGAAATAGAGGTGGTATGGCCCGTTCTCCCGCACCGCCTGCGCCTTGCTGTCGGCGACGTAGACGATGTCGAGCAGCGACAGATGATCGGGGGTGATCGCGTGGCCCGCCGCGCGCAGGCATTTCGCATAGTGCCGGATCATGTCCTCGCGGATGCCGCGCGTGCTGCCGCCCGGCGTGATCGGGATGTTGCGCGCCGCGGCCCATTCGATGGTTTCCTGGCTGCCGAACACCGGCACCCAGACCGGCGGCGCCGGGCGCTGCAGCGGGCGCGGCCAGATCGCCACGTCGCGATAGGTCCAGAACCGCCCCTCATGGCTGAACCGCTCCTGCGTCCAGGCCTTCATGATGATCTCGTAGGCTTCCTCGAACCGCGCACGGCTCTCGGCCAGCGGCACCTCGTTCACCTTGTATTCGCGCGGAATACCGCGCGCGAAGCCGGAAATGATGCGCCCGCCCGACATGCAGTCGAGCATCGCCAGCTCCTCCGCCAGGCGCAGCGGCTGGTGCAGCGGCAGCAGGTTGCCGTAGATCAGCAGCTTCAGGCGCCTGGTGCGCTGCGCGGCGGCGGCGGCCATCAGGTTCGGCGAGGTCATCAACCCGTAGGGCGAGGTGTGGTGCTCGTTGAAGCCCACGCCGTCGTAGCCGAGGCGGTCGAGCTCCTCCCATGCCTCCATGTGCTCGGCGAAGGTGCGCGCACAGACCTCCGGGCTGCAATGCCGCGCGTCGAGCGGATAGGGCAGCTCGCTGCCCGCGCGCAGGTGCTCCAGGTTCTCGCCATAGGCCAGCAGATCGAAGACGATCACCTTCATCGCGACCCCCGCTACAGGAACGACGTATCCCGCCGTCCGGACAGGCGGAATGCAGCATAGACCGCCGCCGCCGTCAGCCCCAGCAGCACCGTGGCCAGGGCCGAGGCGACGCCGTAATCCCCGTTCACCACCGCGAGGTAGATACGGACCGGCATCGTCACCGTGTTGCTGACATAAAGCACCAGCGACGACGACAGCTCGTTCATCGCGGTCACGAAGCTCATCATGCCGCCGGCCAGGATGCCCGGCAGCATCAGCGGCACGGTGACCCGCAGGAAGGCCTGGGCCGGGCTCCAGCCCAGGCTCACGGCCGCCTCCTCCAGGCTCGGCGAGAGCTGGCGCAGGCTGGTCGCGGCGCTGCGGGCGGCATAGGGCAGGCGGCGGATGAACACGGCCAGCACGATCACCAGCCCGGTCCCGGTGATGGCCAGCGGCGGGGCGTTGAAGGCGGTGACGAAGCCGATGCCCATCACCACGCCCGGCACCACGTAAGGTATCATCAGCAGCCCATCGAGCACCGCGGTGGAGCGCGACGGCCGCCGCGCGACCAGGTAGCCGACCAGCGTGCCGGCCACCACGATCGCGGCCGTCGCGGAGACCGAATAGATCAGCGTGTTCCACACCGGGTCCATCACCGCGTGCAGCATCCGCTCATAGCTTTGCAGCCCGAACCCCGGCTGGAATACCGGCCCCCGCGTGCGCCGGAACGAGAACGCCACCACCACCACGGCCGGCAGGATGCCGATCAGCACGATGCCCCAGGCCACCCCATGGGCCACGGCCGACCGCCAGCCGCGCGGCACGGCCACATAGGGCCGCCTCAGGCCGCTCCCATGGAACACGTCCCGCCGCAGCAGCCGGCGCTGCAGCAGCACCAGGATCAGCGAGATGCCGACCAGCGCCAGGCTGAGCGCCGAGGCCAGCCCCGGATTGGTCCCCAGGTCCGCGGTGTAGAGCCCGAACGCCTCGGTCGCGAGCACGCCGAAATTACGCCCGATCAGCTGCGGCGTGCCGAAATCGGCGATCGACAGCACGAAGGCGAGCAGGGCCGACGCCGAGATCGCCGGCAGGATCAGCGGCAGGGTCACCGTCAGCAGCCGCTTCCAGGGCGGCAGGCCAAGCCCCTCCGCCGCCTCTTCCAGCGAGCGGTTCACCTGCCCCAGCGCGGCGGCGGTGATCAGGAACACGTTGGGGAAGAACTTGAAGGCGAATACCAGGATCACCCCGGTTGCCCCGTAGATCGGCGGCATGTCGATGCCGAGATCGACCACGAAGCGGCGGATCATGCCGTTCGCTCCGAACAGCACGATCCACGCATAGGCGCCGATGAAGGGCGGCGAGACCAGCGCCAGCACCGCCAGCGTCTGGATCGCGATGCGCCCGTGCAGCCGGTAGCGGGTGACGAGGAAGGCCAGCGTCACCCCCAGCAGCAGTGCGCCGGCCGCGCCCCCGGCGCCCGCCATCAGCGTGTTGACGAAGGCGCGGTGATAGCGCGGCCGGCTCAGCACCTCGCCGTAATTGGCCAGCGTCGGCACGCCGGTCGCGTCCTCGAAGCTCGACAGCAGGATCGTCGAGAGCGGCCACACCAGCAGCAGGCCGAGCACGGCCCAGACGCCGACCGCCACCCAGCGCCAGGAATCGTGCCGGCGCGCGATCACACGCGCTTCCCCGCCGCATCGAAGCGGGCGATGCGGTCCTGCGGCAGCGCCACCCGCACCGCCTGGCCGGCGCTGCCCAGCAGTGCCGGCGTGGGTTCCGCGTCGCGCAGCAGCAGCGCGCCGACCCGCGTCTCGATCACCAGCTGCGCCTCGCGCCCGAGGAAGGTGCATTTCCGCACTGTCCCATCCAGCACGATCGCATCCGGCAGGTCGCCCAGCCGCACATCCTCGGGCCGGATCGCCTGCGCCCCGCCATCCGCGCCGGCGAAGAAGTTCATCTCGCCCACGAACCCCGCCGCGAACCGCGTCGCCGGGTGCCGGTAGAGCTCGAACGGCGTCGCCACCTGCTCGATCCGGCCAGCGTGCATGACGCAGATGCGATCGGACACCGCCAGCGCCTCTTCCTGGTCGTGGGTGACGTAGATCGTGGTGATGCCCAGCCGCTGCTGGATGTCGCGGATGTCCTCGCGGAGTTCCACCCGCAGCTTGGCATCGAGGTTCGACAGCGGCTCGTCCATCAGCAGCAGCCGCGGCCGGATCGCCATCGCGCGGGCGAGGCCGACGCGCTGCTGCTGCCCGCCGGACAGCGCCTCTGGCAGGCGCGCGCCGAACCCGTCCAGCCGCACGGTGGCGAGGCTCTCCGCCACCCGCGCCGCGATCTCGGCCTTCGGCATGCCGCGTGCCTTCAGCCCGAACCCGACATTCTCGGCCACCGTCAGATGCGGGAACACGGCGTAGTCCTGGAACACCATGCCGATGTCGCGGCGATGCGCGGGCAGGGTGTCGATGCGCGTGCCGCCGACATGGATGCTGCCCGCGTCGGGGGCGAGGAATCCCGCAACGCAGCGCAGCAGCGTGGTCTTGCCGCAGCCCGAGGGGCCCAGCAGCGTGAAGAACGCCCCCGAAGCCACTGCGAGCGAAACCCCGTCCAGCACGCGGCTGCCGGGCGCGTAGCTTTTGGCGAGCGAGTCGATGGCAAGGTCAGACAGGGCGGCGGCTCCGCATGACGTTGAAGGTTCTTCACAATGCGGTGCCGCCGCGCCAGTGTCACCAGACTGTCACAAGGGGAGGCACGCGATGCGGCTCGGAGTCCTGGCAACCCTCGCTTTGGCGGCCGGGCTTTCCGCCCCGGCCCAGGCGCAGAAGGTGGTGGTCTACACCGCCGCCAAGCAGTCCCTCGTCGACGAGCTCACCACTGCCTTCCAAAAGGAGACCGGCATCAAGGTTGAGCTGGTCATGGGCGGCTCGTCGGACCTGATCCGGCGCGTCCGCGCCGAGGCCGCGGCGCCCAAGGTGGACGTGATCTGGAGCATCGGCGGCGAGGTGCTGGAGGCGAACAAGGACCTGCTGCAGCCCTTCACGCCCGCCGCCAACGACATGCTGCTGCCGGCCTACAAGATCAGCCCCGAATGGGTGCCGTTCAGCGGCATCCTGGCCGCCTTCGCGGTCAACACGAAGCTGCTGAAGCCGGCCGAGTATCCGCAGAGCTGGAAGGACCTCGCCGACCCGAAATGGAAGGGGCAGATCGCCAGCGCGCGGGCCGATTCCTCGGGCTCCTCGTTCCAGCAATACGCGACCGTGCTGGCCGCCTACGGCGACACCCAGGCGCCCGGCGGCGGCTGGGACGTCTACCGGCGCATCCTCGGCAACATGCAGCTTGCGCAAAGCTCGGGCCTCGTCTCCCGCCTGGTGAACGACGGCGAGGCGAAGGTCGGCATCGTGCTGGAGGACGACGCGCTCGACTACGTGAAGGGCGGCGGGCCGGTCGCGGTGGTCTATCCGGCCGACGGGACCTCCACCGTCGCCGACGGGATGGCGCTGGCCAAGGGTGCGCCCAACGCCGAGAACGGAAAGAAGTTCATCGACTGGCTGCTGACCAAGCCGGCGCAGGAGGCGGTGGTGAAGAGCATGGGCCGCCGCCCGGTGCGCACCGACGTGGCCGGCGGCGGCGGCGCGAAGCCGATCGCCGAGGTGAAGCTGGTCAACTACGACATCCGCGCCATCGCGCTGAAGCGCAGCGAATGGATCGCGAAGTGGAAGGAGATGGAGCAGGCGCGCTGAGCATGCGCATCGAGGCGTTCTCGGAAGCCAAGGACCCCGCCGCCGCCGAGGCCAACGAGGACGCACTTCTGATCCTGCCCGGCCGCGCCTATGCCGCCATCGACGGCGTCAGCGACCGCACCGGCCTGCGCTATGACGGCATGCTCGCCGGCCGCTACGCCGCGCGCCTGGTGCAGCGCCGGCTGGAGGAGGCGCTCGGCGGCAGCGACATGCCGACGCCGGAGACCCTCGTCGCCGACCTCACCGCCGCGATCGACGCCGCCTATGGGCGGTTCGCCATGCGCGACACGGTGCGCGCGGACTGGGGCGGCAAGATTGCCTGCACGCTGGCCCTGGTGCTGCTGGAGGCCGAGACGGTCCGCATCCTGCTGATCGGCGACAGCGGCGTGCGCCTGAACGGCATCGAGGTGATGCAGCAGAGCAAGGATCTCGATCTCGTCACCGCCCTGCTGCGGCGCGAGGCCTGGCGCGCGGTCGCAGCCCGCACGCCCGATCTGGCCGAGCGGGAGCGCCTGTCCCGCCTGGTGGCCTTCCACGGCGCGGGCCAGGACCCGGCCGGCTTCGCGCCCCTGCTCGCCCCGGACGACATCGCCCGCATCGGCGCGGCAGCGCTTGCCGCCAGCCGCGCCGCCTTGCCGCACCAGCCCGAAGCCGCCATCGCCGCGCTGATCGAGCGCGGCATCGTCGGTGGCCAGGGCATCCACCAGAACAACGCAGCCTCGCCGCTGGGCTATTCCTGCCTCGACGGCTTCCCCATCCCAGCGCGGTTCATCCGCCAGGAAACCCTGCCGCGAAGCGCCGTCCATTCCATCGAACTGTTCACCGACGGGTATTTCCGCCCCGGCGACGGGTTCGGCATTGCCGCCTGGGAAGCCGCCTTCCGCGCGGTCGAGCGCGAGGACCCGGCCAAGGTGGATCGCTACCTTTCCCCCCGTGGCTCCGCGGGCGGGCGATGGGCCGATGACAGGTCGTATCTCGGCATCACACACATTTGACGCGCTGCGCCGCCGGCCATAGCGTGTTGCCAGTTCACGACAAGGAGACTTGCAGATGCGTTTGATGGCCAAACTGGCCGCCGCGGCGCTCGCGGCTGGCGGGCTGCTCACGGCGGCGCCCGCGAGCGCGCAGAAAGCAGCGGACACGCTGCGCGTCTTCTGGCGCGACCAGGTGAACGACGTCGATCCCTACTACAACAGCCTGCGCACCGGCCTGATCGTCGCCCATCATGCCTGGGACGGCCTCGTCTACCGTGACCCCGACGGCTACGTGATCAAGCCGCTGATCGCCAAGTCGTGGAAGTGGGTCGATCCCACCACGCTGGAATTCGAGCTGAACCCCAACCGCACGTTCCACAACGGCGACAAGGTGACGGCGGACGACGTGGTCTACACCATCAAGGTGCTGACCGATCCGAAGTCCGGCATCGTGGTGCCCAGCAACTACACCTGGATCGCCGGGGCGGAGAAGATCGACGACACCCATGTGCGGCTGAAGACCAAGAACGCCTTCCCCGCGGCGCTCGAATATCTCGCCTTCGTCACCCCGATCTATCCGGCCGCCTATCGCGAGCGCGTCGGCCGCGACGTCTACAAGGTGCAGCCGGTCGGCGCCGGCCCCTACCGGATCACCAAGGTCGACGGCGTCAGCCAGATCGACATGGAGCGGTTCGAGGCGTATCCGACCGACAGCAGCAAGACCAAGCCCGCCATCCGCCGCCTGATCATCAAGCAGGTGACCGACGCGACGGCCGAGCTCACCGGCCTGCTGGGCGGCCAGGCCGACTGGATCTGGCAGTACAACCCCGACCAGTTCGACAAGATCGCCGCCGTGCCCACGCTGCAGGCGATGCGGCAGGAGGCGTTCCGCATCCTGTTCCTCTACATGGAGTCGTCCGGCCGCTCGGGCGCCAAGAGCCCGCTCCAGGACGTCCGCGTGCGCCAGGCGCTGGCCCACGCGATCGACCGCAAGACCTTCGCCGAGAAGCTGGTCCAGGGCGGCAGCCGCGTGCCGGACGCGCCCTGCTACTTCACCCAGTTCGGCTGCGACCAAGCGTCGGCCACCAAGTATGCCTATGACCCCGCCAAGGCGAAGGCGCTGCTTGCCGAGGCCGGCTATGCGAACGGGTTCGAGACCGAGATCGTCAACGGCAACCTGCTCAGCTCCTGGACCGGCGCGGTGCAGGGATACCTGGCGGCGGTGGGCATCAAGGCCAAGATCACCACGCTGCAGGCCTCGGCCAGCGTGCTGCGCGCGCAGAAGGGCGACGCGCCGATCTACATGTCGTCCTGGGGCTCGTACTCGATCAACGACGTCTCGGCCATCATGCCGTATTTCTTCACCGGCTCTTCCGACGACATGTCGCAGGACCCGGAGGTGAAGGCGGCGCTGATCGCCGGCGGCACGTCCAACGACCCCGAGGCGCGCAAGGCCGCCTACACCAGGGCCATCCAGCTCATCACCAGCAAGGCGCTGATGCTGCCGATGGCCACCTTCACCACCACCTACGGCGTCTCGCGCCAGCTCAACTTCCAGACCTGGGCGGACGAGATGCCCCGCTTCTACCTCTCCAGCTGGAAATAGCCGCTCAGGCGGGGCCGGCCTGCCGGCCCCGCCAGTCTTCCCACCGCTGCCGGAACACGCGCTCCATTTCCCGCGCCAGCCCGGCCGCGTCGAGCAGCGGCGAGGCCGCCACCCGCGCGCGCAGCCCCGCCCGCAGCGACCCGGCCTCGCGCGCGGCGCGCACGGCAAGCGCCACATAGCCGTCCTCGTCCTCCGCCACCCAGCCGTCCAGCCCGACCGCGTGCAGCAGGCAGGCGCCGATCCGGCCGACGCCCGGCCGGCCTGCCAGCGTCACCACCGGCACGCCCTGCCACAGCGCCTCCATCGTGGTGGTGCCGGCATTGTGCGGAAAGGGATCGAGCGCGACGTCGATCCGGCCATAGGCGTCCCAGGTTGCCGGCTGCGGCGCGGTGAACACCAGGTCGAGCCGCTCGGTTGCTATGCCATGCGCGGCAAAGCGCGCCTGGAAATCGGCGCGCGCCGATGCCTCGGCGAAGGGAGCGCTGTTCAGCGCCAGCCGCGCGCCCGGCACCGCGTGCAGGATGCGGGCCCAGCACGCGATGACCCGCTCGTTCAGCCGCACCGTGCGCCCGAAATGGCCGAAAGTGACGTGGCCGACGATCGGCGCCGGCGGCGGGGCCGGCGGCGGCATGCCGTCGGGGGGACGGTATGCCAGCGGAATGCGCGGCAGCCGGATCGCCCGGCCCTGGAACCAGGCGTCCGCCGTCGCCGGCACCAGCCGGTCGTCGGCGATGAAGCCGTCCATGGCCGACAGCCCGGCGGAAGTGCCCAGGCCCAGCATCGTCTCCAGCATGACCGGCGCAGGACGGCGCGCGAAGGCCAGCAGCCGGTTGCCCCCGGTGTGGCCGGCGAGATCCACCAGCACGTCGATCCCGTCGGCGCGGATGCGCTCGGCCAGGGCCGCGTCGCTCATGCCCACGGTGGCGACAAATCCGTCCGCCAGCGCCCGGAACCGCGCCGTGGTGGCATCCGGGGTGGGGGTTTCCGAATAGCAGTGCAGCGACACCTGCGCCCGGTCGTGCGCGGCCAGCAGCGGCTCGGCAAAGAAGGCGACCGCGTGGTGCCGGAAGTCGGGCGAGACGTAGCCCACCCGCAGCCGCCGCCCCGCCGTGCGGTCGAGACCGAAGCGCAGAACCGCCGGCGCCAGGGCCACGGCATGCCGCCGGTCCCATTCTCGATACTCCCCGGCGATCGCCGCATCCGCCAGATCTGTCCGGTAGTTCAGGCAGAACAGGATGTTGCTGTGAGGCAGCGCGAAATCCGGCTTCAGCCGCAGGCCTTCAGGAGCGCCGCCTCGGCCTCCGCGAGCCGGCTCTGGCGCATCAGCGCCAATCCCAGGTTGTTCCAGCCATTGGCATGTCGCGGGTCGAGCGCCACCGCCTGGCGGGCAGCCACCTCGGCCGCGTGCGGCTGGCCGGACAGGGCCAGCACCCAGGCCAGGTTCGACCAGGCATCGGCGAAGTCGGGGGCGATGTGCAGCGCGGCGCGATAGCTCGCCTCGCTCTCGCCCGCGCGCCCGGCGTCGCGCAGGACGTTGCCGAGGTTGTTGTGCGCGGCGGCATTCCCGGCGTCGAGCTCGATCGCCCGCCGCGCCGTCGCCTCGGCGGCCTCGAGCCGGCCCAGCACGCGCAGCACCACCGCGCGGTTCGCATGCAGTTCCGCATCCTGCGGGGTCAGCCGCGCGGCCGCCGCCAGCGCCGCATCGGCGGCCTCGTTGTTGCCGGCCGCATGCGCGAGCAGCCCGCGCACGTGCTGGGCCGTCGCCGTGTCGCTGTCGCGCGCGATCATGCGCCCGGCCAGAGCCTCGGCGGCTGCATGCTCGCCGCGCTGGTACATGCCCCGCAGCCGCGCCGCGTCACCGCCGCACCAGCGGCGCCACAGCGCGCGGTATCCGGCCTCGGTGGCGCGCGCCAGGCCTGCCGCGTCGCGCAGCGGCGAGGCGGCGACCAGTCCGCGCAGGCCGGCCCGCAGCGCCGCCAGCGCCGGCAGGTCCGACGCCGCCGCCACCGCGCGGGCGACGTAGCCGTCGGCATCGGCCGCCACCCAGTCCTCCAGCCCGACCGCGCCGAGGATGCTGGCCGCGAACCGGCCGACCGAGGGCCGCCCGGCAAGCGACACCACCGGCACGCCCTGCCACAGCGCCTCGATCGTTGTGGTGCCGGCGTTGTGCGGGAACGGGTCGAGCGCGACGTCGATCTCGCCATAGGCGTTCCAGGTCGCCGGCTGCGGCGCGGTGAACACCAGTTCCAGCCGCTCCGCCGCCACGCCCAGCGCCGCGAAGCGCGCCGCCACCATCTCGCGGAACGCCGCCTCCTGCATCGCCCGCGTGTTGAGCATCAGCCGCGACCCGGGCACGGCCAGCAGGATGCGCGCCCAGGCGGCGAAGACGTCGTCGTTGAAGCGCTCGGGCCGGCCGAAATGGCCGAACGTCACGTGCCCGTTGCGCAGCGCCGGCAGCCCCGCCACCGGCGGCATCGCCTCGGGCGGGGCGTAGGCCAGCGGAATGCGGCCGATGCGCACCACGGTCTCGCTGAACAGATGCTCGGCACCCGGCGGCACCAGCGCGGCATCGGCCAGGAACCCGTCCATTGCCGACATGCCGCTGCTGTAGCCGTGGCCCAGCAGCGAGGCGACCTGCACCGGCGCCGGCCGGCGCGCGAAGGCCAGGAGCCGGTTGGCCGCCGTGTGCCCGGCAAGATCGACCAGCACGTCGATCCGGTCGCCGCGGATCAGCTCCGCAAGCCCGGCGTCGCTGAGCCCGACGATGGAGCGCCAGTGGTCGGCCCGGGCGCGGAAGCGGGCCGTCACCGCGTCCTCGACCGCGACCTGGGAATAGCAGAACAGCTCCACCTGCGCCGGGTCGTGCGCGGCCAGCAGCGGCTCGGCGAAGAAGGCGACGGCATGGTGGCGGAAATCGGGGGAGACATAGCCCACCCGCAGCCGCCTCGCCGGGTCGCGCTCATTGCTGAATTGCACCGCCTTCGGCGCCAGCGGCGCCGCGTGGCGCGCATCCCAGGCGCGATACTCGGCGAAAATCTGCTCCGCGCTGCGATCGGGGCGGTAGTTCAGCGCGAACAGGAGATTGCCGTGCGCGGCCGGATAGTCGGGCCGCGCGGCCAGCACCGCCCGGCAGCACGCCTCGGTCTCGGCATGGCGGAACTGCATCTGCAGTGCCACCGCGAGATTGGCCTGCCAGCGCGTCTCCTGCGGTGCGAGCGCGATCGCCTGGCGCAGTGCCGCCGCCGCCCGCATCGGCAGCCCCGCCCGCACGAAGACGGCCCCCAGGTTGCCGTGCGCCGCGGCATGTTCCGGTGCGAGGCGGATGGCGGCGGCCAGTGCCTGTGCCGCCTCCTCGCCGCGATCCCGGTTGAGCAGGGCCACGCCCAGGTTTACCCGCGCCTCCACCCAGTTCGGCAGCAGCCGCACCGCCGCGGCGAAGGCATCGACCGCCGCCTCCAGCCTGCCGCTCCGCTGCAGCACGTCGCCGAGCCCGTTCCAGGCCTGGGCATGGCCGGCATCAAGCGCGATCGCCGCCCGGTAGGCCAGCCCCGCCTCCGACAGCCGCGCCCCGGCGGCGAGCAGGTTGCCGAGGTTGAAATGCGCCGCCACGCAGGCCCGATCGGCGGCAAGCGCCGCGCGATAGGCCCCCTCCGCCTCGTCAAGCTGCCCCAGCGCGCGCAGCACCGCACCCAGATTGGCCAGGTCTGCCGCGCGCTGGGACGGCGGCGCGTCAGGCGCCTCCGCCGCGCGCCGCAAGGCAGGCAGCGCGGCCGCATGCCGCCCGGCGCAATGCTCGGCGATACCGAGCAGGCGCCAGGCGCCGTCCTGCCGATCGTCCTCGGCCAGGATCGCCTGGCACATCGCCAGCGCCCCGGCCCGGTCGCCGGCGCGGAAGGCCGCATCCGCCGCCGCCAGCGCAGCGTACGCCATCATGCCTCCGATCAGGGAAGCGCATTGTCCCGCCGTGGGAGAGCGCCTTCCTTCGTTCTACACTTGCTGGAAGCTGGTGAACGCATAGACCCAAGGCGCCGTCCCGTTGGTCGTGACCACGCCCACCAGCGTCCCGCCGCCGCCGAATGCGCCGGTGGCACTGTAGTACAGCTCCCCGGTATCCTGTTCGTAAACGAATCCGCCGCTGCCGCCGGTCGCCAGCGTGGTTCCCAGCCGCGTTGCCGCGTCGGCCACCGCCTTGATGTTGGTGTTGTCCACCAACCCGCCGCCGCCGATATTGTAGGCGCTGGCGGTGAACGTGCTGCTCGCGGTGGTGTCGAGCGCAACCTTGTCCCCCTTGGCGGAGCTGAAATTCAGCAACCGCGTCACGTTTCCGGCGCTCGCCTGATCGAACACGAACATGTTCGCCCCCGCGTTGCCGGTCACGAAATTCACGCCCCCGGCACCCACCACCGCCGCCGCCGCGGAGCCGGTCAGCGTGATGGTGTCGTCGCCCGCGCCGCCGCTCAGCGTCTCCACGTTCGCGGCGGAGATCCGGTTGGTCAGCGCCGCCAGCCGCAACGTGTCGCTTCCGCCGCCGAGGTCGACCGATCCGTTCACGATCGCGGTGCCGAGCGTGATCGTGTCGGCCCCGCTGCCGCCGGTGAGCGTCTCCAGGTTGCTCACGGTGCCGGTGTTGGCGGCGTTGGCCAGCGTCAGCGAATCCGCCCCGGCGCCGGCGTCCAGGGACATCGCCGTCGTCAGTGCCGACGCCAGCGTCAGCTGGTCAGCCCCGGTGCCGGCCGAGATGGTCTCGGCATTGGCGATGGTCGCCCGGTTGGCAAAGTTGCCCAGGGTCAGCGTGTCGGCGCCGGCGCCGAGATCGATCGAGGCGGCGGAGGCGACGGCCGACAGCGTGATCGCATCCGCCGCCGTGCCGCCCGCGATGGTCTCGACATTCTTCACCGTGCCCGTGTTGGCGACGTTCGCCAGCGTGAGCCGGTCGCTGCCGGCCGCGAGATCGATGGTCATCGACGTCGCCAGCGCCGCCCCGAGCGTCACGCTGTCGGCAGCCGCGTTGCCGGTGAGCGTCTCTACATTCACCACCGAAGCCACGTTGGCGGCGTTGCCGAGCAGCAATGTGTCGTTTCCGGTGCCCAGATCGACGGAGGCGTTGGAGACCGCGCCGGCCAAAGTGATGGTGTCGGCACCGGTGCCGCCGGCGATGGTCTCGGTGTTGGCGATGCTGGCCGCGTTGGTGCCGTTGGCCAGCGTCAGCGCGTCCGATCCGGCGGCGAGGTCGATGCTGGCGTTGGAGACCGCCGCGGTCAGCGTGATCGCGTCCGCGCCGGTGCCGCCGGTGACCGATTCGGTGTTGGCGATGCTGCCGGTGT
>JBGAIK010000372.1:0-2790 GCA_044225615.1 Acetobacteraceae bacterium
TCGGGCCCGGGGCGCCGCGCCCCGGGCCTTGACCGCGCCCGGCGCCTGGCCAAGACTGGCGCCGTGAGCCAGATTCGCGCCCTTGCCGCGCTGAAAAAATCCCCGCCACCGGGGATCGAAGGCTGACGCCCGCGCCGCAACCATAGCGCAGGCCCGCACCAGACCCCGCCGGACAGGACGGGGTCTTTTTATTCGCGCGCTCCGTCTCCGGCTTCACAAGGAGACCGACCATGCCCGACCACCAATCCCCCACCGGCCTCTGGCTGCCGCTGATCACGCCGTTCCGCGACGGCGCGCTCGACGAGGCCTCGCTGCTGCGCCTGCTCGGCCACTACGCCGCCGAGCCGATCGACGGGATCATCCTGGCCGCCACCACCGGCGAGGGCCTGACGCTGGATGCCGGGGAACGCGCCCGCCTGGTGGACATCGCCGCCACCGCGCTGGGCGGCCGCATCCCGCTCTATCTCGGCCTCGCCGGCAGCGACACGCGGGCCGGCATCCGCGAGCTGGAAGCCACCGCCGGCTGGCCGGTCGACGGCTACCTGATCACCTGCCCGCACTACTCGCGGCCGTCGCAGCAGGGACTTGCGCAGCACTTCACCGCGCTGGCCGCGGCCACGCCGCGCCCGGTGCTCATCTACAACATCCCCTACCGGACCGGCGTGAACCTCGGCAACGCGGCGATGCTGGAACTCGCCGCCCTGCCCAACATCGTCGGCGTCAAGGATTGCTGCGCCGACGCCACCCAGTCCTTCGACCTGCTGCGCCGCCGTCCGGCCGGGTTCTCGGTCCTCACCGGCGAGGACGCGCTGTTCTACACCGCGCTCACCCAGGGCGCGCAGGGCGGCATCCTCGCCGCCGCCCATGTCGCAACGGCGGAGTTCGCCGCGATCCGCACCCTGGTGGACACCGGCAGCCAGCATGCGGCGCTGCTGGCATGGCAGCGCCTGGCCGACATCCCGCGCCTGCTTTTCGCCGAGCCGAACCCGGCCCCGATCAAGCACTGGCTGTGGCGCACCGGCCTGATCGCGAGCCCGGAACTGCGCCTGCCCATGACCGGCATCACCGCTCCCCTCGCCGACCGCCTCGATCGCGAAATCGCCGGGCGGCAGGCGCTGGCGGCGGCGTGACGGATGCGAGGTCCGGGGCGGCGCCCCGGACCTCGTCCGTTCAGCCCGTCACCCGCCCGCGGTCGGGTCGATCCAGCCGATATTGCCGTCGCTGCGGCGGTAGACGACGTTGAGCTCGTCGGTGGTCGAGTTGCGGAACATCAGCACCGGCTGGTCGGCCAGGTCCATGCGCATCACCGCGTCCGAGACGGAGAGGCGGCGGATGTCGGTGACCACTTCGGCGATCACCGTCGCGTAGGCGGCGGTGGCGACGGCGGTGCCGTTGGCCGGCTCGGGCGCCGGCTCTTCCTCCTCCTGGCGAAGGGTGTACTGGCGGGCCGCCTCGGGGCGCTCGCGGTTGGCGAGGTCGCGGGCGTGCTCGTTCATGCGGCGGCGGTAGCGGCGCAGCCGCTTGGCGATGTGCTCGGCCGCGTCGTCGAAGGCGGAATGGGCATCCGCCGCCTCGCCCTCGCCGCGCAGGGTCAGGCCGCGGCCGGCGTGGATGTTGATGTCGCAGGTGAAGAAGCATCGCGCGCGGCTGAAGGTGACCTGCGCCTCCTGCGCGTGGTCGAAGTATTTCCCGGTGATCGTCGCAAGCTGCTGGGTCACGCGCGTCTTCAGCGCCTCGGAGAGTTCGACCTGCTTGCCGGAAACCGTGATGTTCATAGCCCTTCCTCGCGTCCGTGTTCGGGACCGCCTGCCGGCGCGCAAGGTCCCGGTCCAGGAACCCCAACAAGGGGAGCCCCGGCTGGCGGGAACGGGCGTTTCAGGCCGGCACGGCCTTCTCCCGTTTGCGCTGCACCGAACTTGGGATGCGCAGCGCATCTCGGTATTTGGCCACGGTCCGGCGTGCGATGTCCACGCCTTCCCGCTTCAGCAGCTCCACTATCGCGTCATCGCTCAGCACGTCGTCGGGAGGCTCGTTGTCGACGAGGGTCCTGATGCGGTGGCGCACCGCCTCGGCGCTGTGGCTGTCCCCGGACGAACCCTGGATGGCAGTGGTAAAGAAATACTTTAATTCGAACGTGCCCCGCGGGGTGGCGATGTATTTGTTCGCGGTCACCCGGCTGATCGTGCTCTCATGCAGTTCAACGGCTTCGGCGATGTCGCGCAGGATCAGCGGGCGCAGATGGGTCACGCCGTGGCGAAAGAATCCGTCCTGCTGGCGCACGATCTCGGCCGCCACCTTCATGATCGTCTGCGCCCGCTGCTGCAGCGACTTCACCAGCCAGTTGGCGGTCTGCAGCTTCTCGGCAAGGAAGGCCTTGTCCTCCTTCGACGCGCGGGGCAGCACCCGGGCGGTGTAGGCTTGGTTGACCAGCACGCGCGGCATGGATTCGGGGTTGAGCTCCAGCAGCCAGCCGCCATCGGGGGCGGCGCGCATCAGCACGTCGGGCACCACGGTCTGCGGCGGGGCGGCGTCCCACGCGGCACCGGGCTTGGGGTCCAGCCGCCTGAGCTCGGCGATCATGTCGGAGAGGTCGGCGGCGTCGACCCCGCAGAGCTGCATCAGCCGGCGATGGTCGCGCCGCGCCAGCAGCTCCAGGTTGTCGAGCAGCGCGGCCATGGCCGGGTCGTGCCGGTTGCGCTCGGCGAGCTGGACTGCGTGGCACTCCCTCAGGTCATAGGCGAACATGCCGGTTGGATCGAAGCGCATCATGCGCTGGCGGTCGGCTTCCAC
>JBGAIK010000373.1:0-2775 GCA_044225615.1 Acetobacteraceae bacterium
GTCGTCCATCACGCGCCACAGCTTGGCGGGCGAGCCGCTCCAGAGCTCGTTGCGGCCGATGCGCTTGCCTGGGGTGAGCAGCGCGCCGGCGGCGAGCATGCCGCCTTCCTCGATCACCGCGTTGTCGAGCACGGTGGCGCCCATGCCGACGAAGGCGCGGTCGTGCAGCGTGCAGGCGTGGATGATGCAGGCATGGCCGACGGTGACGTCGTCGCCGATGATGGTCGCCTCGCGGCCGGCGTTGACGTGGATGATGGTGCCGTCCTGGATGTTGGTGCGGGCGCCGATGCGGATGAAGTTGGTGTCGCCGCGCAGCACGCAGTGGAACCAGACGCCGGATTTCGCGCCGATGGTGACCTGGCCGATCACCGCGGCCGTGGGCGCGATCCAGGCATCGGCGGCGACGGTGGGGAAGTGGTCCTCGAAGCGGTAGAGGGGGCCCTGGTCAGGCATTGACCCGCCCCTTGCCGGAGAGGCCGTGCCGGCCCCCCTCACCCCGACCCTCTCCCCCCGCTGGGGGGAGAGGGAGAGGCAAGCGCTCAGACATGTGCCGGCTCGCGCGCAGCGGCGGCGGTTTCGCCGAGGCCGAGCATCAGGCCGATGCTCTGCACCGCCGCACCCGAGGCGCCCTTGCCCAGGTTGTCGAGGCGGGCGACCAGGATGGCGTGGCCGCGCCTGTCGTTGGCGTAGACGCGCAGCTCCAGCAGGTCGGTGTCGTTCAGCGCCTCCGGCTCCAGCTTGAGGTCATCCGTCGGCGGCAGGACCTTGACCAGGCGCTGGCCCTGGTAGCGGGCGGCCAGGATGTCGTGCAGGTCGGCGCCGGAGGGCTTGCCCGTGAGCGTGTCGAGATGCAGCGGCACCGAGACGATCATGCCCTGGCGGTAGTGGCCGACCGAGGGGACGAAGATCGGGCGGCGGGTGAGGCGGCTGTAGAGCTGGGTCTCGGGGACGTGCTTGTGCTCGAGTGCCAGGCCATAGAGCTCGAAGGCCGGGCCGCCGGCGGTGTCGTGGTCGGCGATCATCGACTTGCCGCCGCCGGAATAGCCGCTGACGGCATTGATGGTGACGGGATGGTCGGCCGGCATGACGCCGGCATCGACCAGGGGGCGGAGCAGGGCGATCGCGCCGGTGGGGTAGCAGCCGGGGTTGGCGACCTTCTTCGCGTTCGCCACGCGCTGCATCTGGCCCGGCTCCATCTCGGGGAAGCCGTAGGTCCAGCCTTCGGCGACGCGGTGGGCGGTGGAGGCGTCGATGATCCTGGGCGCCGCATCGCCGAGCGTGTCGGCGAGTGCGACGCTTTCCTTCGCCGCCGCGTCGGGCAGGCAGAGCACGACGAGGTCGACCTCCGCCATCAGCGCGCGCCGCGCCTCGGGGTCCTTGCGGCGGTCTTCGGCGATGCTTCGCAGGCGGATGCCGGGAACGCGCAGCAGCCGCTCGCGGATGCCCAGCCCCGTGGTGCCAGCCTCGCCATCGATGAAGACCGTCCTGTCCGTCATGCGCGATCACTCCTTTCGCGAGGGTATGTCGTCCGCCGGCGCCATGGAATGCAAGGGAGAAGGTTGCGCGCCTGCGTTGCATGGGCTGGTGTCATGTCAAAATCGGAGAAACCGCCATGACCGACATGACCATCAAGGCGCTCAAGGTGACCAAGCTGCGCATGCCCTGGGCGGAGGATCCGTGGCTTGCCGGGCATGCGCTGGGCCCGATGCGCGACATCCTGGTGCTGGACGTGGAGACGGCGTCGGGCATCACCGGCATGGGCTACCTGCACCTGCTCGGCGGCGGCATCGACACCATTGCCGCCTGCCTCGGCGAGATGATCGCGCCGCGGGTGATCGGGCGCGACGCCTCCGCGATCGAGGCGATCTGGTACGAGTGCTGGCGCGGCACCGTCACCGCCGGGCGCGGCGGGATCGCGATGATGGCGCTGTCGGCGCTCGACATCGCGCTGTGGGACGCGATGGGCAAGCGCGCCGGCCTGCCGCTGCACCGGCTGTGGGGCAATGCGCGGACCGAGGTGCAGGCCTATGGCTCCGGCTGCTTCCGCGGGTCGCTGGGCGACGGGATGATCGCCAAGGCGCGGCACTACGTGTCCCAGGGCTACCGGGCGATCAAGATGCAGGTGGCCCATGTCGGCGACCTGGCCACCGACCTCGACAACGTGCGGCGCATGCGCGAGGCGGTGGGGCCGGGGGTGGAGATCATGATCGACGTCAACATGGGCTGGACCGCCGACGTCGCCATCCTGATGGGGCGGAAGTTCGAGACATACGACGTCTACTGGCTGGAGGAGCCGGTGCTGCCCGACGACTACGCGGGCTATCGCCGGATCGCCAGCGCGCTCGACCTGCGCATCGTGGGCGGCGAGACGCATTTCGGGCGGCATGACCTGAAGCCGTTCTTCGACGATCCGTGCCTGCCGATCCTGCAGCCCGACCCGATGCGCGGGGGGATGACCGAGCTGCGGCGGATCGCGGTGCTGGCCGATGCGGTAGGGGTGAAGATCGCGCCGCATCTGTTTCCCGAGCTGAACATCCATCTGCTGTGCTCCATTCCCAATGCGAGCTGGCTGGAGCAGATGGGGCTGCTGGACGATCTGTGGGTGGAGCCGCTGGTGATCCGGGACGGGATTGCGCGGGCGCCGGAGCGGCCGGGGCACGGCCTGGCGTTCAGGCCGGAGGTGCTGCGGGACCACGCGAGGCGCTAGGACCTGCCTGATCCCGGGATGGCGGCGCGGGAGGTTCTGGGTGGTGCGGCGGGGCCAAGGGATTTGGC
>JBGAIK010000374.1:0-2772 GCA_044225615.1 Acetobacteraceae bacterium
CAGCAGCAGCGGGATGTCGGGCGCTTCGGCCCAGACCAGCGGCATCACCTGTTCGAGCAGCACGTGCGCCGCATCGAGATTGGGGGCGTGGCCGTAGCTGCCGATGAAGGCGACGCCGCGTCTGCCGGCGGGCGGCGCGGCCGGGGCCACGGGCACGTCCCAAGGGATCAGATGGATATCGGCCTCGGGTGCGTCGCGCTTGAGCAGGCTGGCCTCGAAGCTGGAATGGGTGATCACGGCATCGGCGCCAAGCACCGCCATCAGCTCGGCCGCCCGCAGCCCCGCCGCCTGCTCGGCGCCTTCGGGCGCGTCGGGCACGAGCCCGGCCTCCACCGCGAAGCGCCGCGCCGCGCGCAGGTAGTGGAGGTCGGCCACGCTGTACACCAGCCGCGCCTCGGGCGCCCAGCGCCGCACCAGCGCGCCGTATCGCTGCATGGTCCCGAAGCGATGCACGTAGACCAGCTTCAGCACCGGCCCGAGCCGCCGCAGCACCTCCTCCACCGAGCCGATCCACGGGCTGTGCCAGCACGTCACGCCGAGCTCGGTCAGCGCTCGCGTCCGCTCCCCGGCCGGCTCGATCGAGAAGGCGGCGACGGCATGCACGCGATAGCCCAGCCGCTGCAGCGACTTCACGTGCGACAGCGCGGCGCTGGACCCGGCATCGCGCCCGGCCACCGGAATCCCCTCGTCGATCAGCAGCGCCTGCGGCCGCGGGTCGGCGACCGGCGCGGCGAAGGGCGCGAAGCGCGCCAGCCGCGCCGCGGCCGGCTCCGGCATGGCGCTGCCCTGGGCCAGCAGCAGCGCCGCGGCCTGCTCGGCCAGGCTGGCCAGCGTCGCCTCCAGCGTCGCGCGATCATCCGTGGCGATGGTGTCCGGCAGGGCGGTCGCGGCAGCCGCCCCCTCCTCGGCCGGCAGGGTGAACGGCGAGCCGAGCAGCTCCCGCCCGTCGCCGGCATGGCGGATGCGCACGATGTGCGGCCGGTCGGGCGCCAGCCCGCGCGGGATGGTGATCTGGAAGGCGTGGCTGCCGTCGCCGATCCCCGCCTTCTCCAGGTCCTCGCGATACAGCCGCGCGGGCAGCGTGCCCTCGGCCACGTCGTCGATCAGCAGTTCCAGCGTCACCGGCGCGCCGGGTGCGGCCGGGTCCATCGCCCAGCCGGCGATCAGCGTGCGGGTCACCTGTTCCAGGCGGCCGCGCAGCGGCGGGGGAGGGGCCTCGGTCATGCCCGGAATGTCCGCCATTCAGGGCGGCGCGGCAAGGTTGCCGGCCGCCGCCGGGCATGCGACATCGTTGCGATGGACAATGGCCTGCACTTCATCTCCGGCCTGCCGCGCGCCGGCTCCACCCTGCTCGCCGCGCTGCTGCGCCAGAACCCGGCCGTGCATGCCGGCATGACCAGCCCGGTCGGCAGCCTGTTCACCGCATTGCTGCGCGAGATGAGCCAGGGCAACGAGACCGCGGTCTTCCTCGACGACACCCAGCGCGCCACCCTGCTGCGCGGCCTGTTCGACGGCTACTACCAGGACATCCATCCCGCGAAGCTGGTCTTCGACACCAACCGCCTCTGGGCCAGCAAGCTGCCCACGCTGACCGCGCTGTTCCCGCAGGCCAAGGTGGTGTGCTGCGTCCGCCACGTCCCCTGGGTGCTCGACAGCATCGAGCGCCTGGTCCGCCGCAACCGCTTCGAGCTGTCCAAGATCTTCAATTTCGAGCCCGGCGGAACGGTCTATTCCCGCATCGAGGGCCTCGGCGGCGGCAGCGGCATGGTCGGCTTCGCCTGGAACGCCCTGCGCGAAGCCTGGTTCGGCGAGGAAGCCGGCCGCCTGCTGCTGGTCCAGTACGAGACCCTGACCGCCACGCCGCAGCGCGCGCTCGATGCGATCTACGACTTCATCGGCGCCCCCCGCTTCACGCACGACCCGGACGCGGTGGAATACGAGGAGGCAGCCGAGTTCGACGCCCGCCTCGGCACCCCCGGCCTGCACACGGTCGGCCGCCGGGTGGTGCCGCAGACCCGTGCAACACTCCTCCCCCCCGACCTGTTCCGCCGCTTCGAGCAGGACTCCTTCTGGCGCGACCCGGCGCTCAACCTGCGCGGCGTGAAGGTCGTCTAGCAGACGCACGGGCAGGAAGGCAGGATTCACAAAGAGGCGGCGAGGCGGCGAGAAGAGAAGCGGCCGGCGATCATTTCCTGCTTCTCGCTGTCTCGCTGCCTCTTTGTGAACTTTCCTTGTCTTTGTTTACCAAATTTCCTGCCATCCCTGTCGCCGGCCCACGGCAGGGGAATCTGGAGGCTTGCGCGGGCAAGGCGGCGCGTGTTGGATTGCCCGCATCACGTCCAAGCACAGAAGGGAAACCCCTCATGCGTCGCCTAGCCCTCCTCGCCGCCGCCGCGTTCCTGGCAGCGAGCATGCCCGCCATGGCACAGACGCCGCGCCCCGGCGGCACCATCCGCTTCACCGCCCCCTACGGCGCCGCCTTCTCCAGCATGGACATCCACACCACCGGCCGCTCGCAGGACGGCATGTGGGCGCTCGCCCTCCACCGCCAGCTCTACAAATGGGACAGCGCCAACTCCAAGCCGGTGCTGGAGCTCGCCACCGCCGTCACCGTCTCCGCCGACGGCCGCGTGTTCACCTACAAGCTGCGCGACGACGCCTATTTCCACAACGGCCGCACGATGACGGCCGACGACGTGATCTACTCCTACACCCGCATCATGGACCCCAAGAAGGGCTATCCCGGCGCCCGCTACATCCGCTTCATCAAGG
>JBGAIK010000053.1:0-22405 GCA_044225615.1 Acetobacteraceae bacterium
CCCGTAGCCGGTGGCGGTGCCATCGGCCAGCTGCCGCTGCGCCCCCAGCCCCGCCAGCAGCCCCGCCGCCGGCCCGCTGCCCGCCAGCAGCGCCTGGCACCAGGCCATCAGGTCCTTGGCGCTGCCGGCGAGCCCGCCCGAGGCCGAGATGTGCAGCCCATAGCGCCCGCGCAGCCAGCCGCGCGGGCTCTTCCAGTAGCCGCCGGCCAGGTTCGGCACCGGGTCGGTCTCGTCCTCCGGCAGCGTGATGCCCAGCCCCAGCGGCCGGAAGAACCGCTCGCGCAGCGCCGCGGCATAGTCGGTGCCCTTGGCCTCCAGTGCGGCCTGCACCAGGCGGTAGCCGGTGTTGGAATAGGAGATCTCGGTGCCCGGCGCGAAATTGGTCGCGTCGAACGAGGTCGCGAAATCGAGCAGCGGGCCGCGCGCCAGCGACGTGGTCGGCGAGACGCCGAGCAGCCACAGCGTCTCCATCGTGTCCGGCAGCCCGGCGGTCATGTCGAGCGCCCGCGCGACCGGGATGTCCGCCAGTGCCGGCGCCAGCGCGAAATGCGCGCCCAGCCGGTCTTCCAGCCGCACCGGCGCCCCGCCCAGCAGCAGCCCGCACAGGAAATGCTTGCTGATCGAGGCGTAGCGCACCGCCGTGTCGGCGGTGAACGGCAGCATCAGCTCCAGGCTCGCCAGCCCGCCGCAGGCCTCGGCCCGCAGCCCGTCGCGGTCGAACAGCACGATCGCGCCGCCCGGCCCGCCCTCCTGCGTCCAGCCCTGCGCGATCCCGCCGGCAACGGCGGCAGCCCGGGTCCAGTCCATGCGGTCCTCCTGCGGCAACCGCGCGACTCTGGCGGCGCAGGCGCGCCCGTCAACCTCTGGACACCGCCCGGCCCCCGCCGCACCCTGCGGCAAACCTTGGACCCGCGCCCATGACCGACGCCGTCGCCACCCTGCTCGCCACCCCCGCCTTCCAGCGCGCCGCCGCGACCCTGGCCGCCGACCACGAGCGCACCGTGCAGGACGGCATCACCCTGACCGAGATCCCCGCACCCCCCTTCGGCGAGGAAATCCGCGCCGCCGCCTACAGGGAGATGCTGGCCGCGCACGGGCTGGAGGATGTCGAGACCGACGCGATCGGCAACGTCATGGGCCTGCGCCGCGGCACCGGCAACGGCCCGCTGCTGGTGGTCGCCGCCCATCTGGACACCGTCTTCCCCGCCGGCACCGACGTGAAGGTGCGCCGCGAGGGCACCAGGCTGTTCGCCCCCGGCATCGGCGACGACACCCGCAGCCTCGGCGTGCTGCTCGCCTTCATCCGCGCCCTCGACGCCGCCGGCATCCGCACAAGCAGCGACATTCTCTTCGTCGGCGATGTCGGCGAGGAAGGGCTCGGCGACCTGCGCGGCGTGCGGCACCTGTTCACCGCGGGCAAGTACAGGGACCGCATCAAGAACTTCATCACCGTCGACAGCCCCGACATGACCAGCATCGCGGTCGGCGGCATCGGCTCCAAGCGCTACCGGGTCACCTTCCGCGGCCCCGGCGGCCACAGCTTCGGCGCCTTCGGCATCGTCAACCCGATGTATGCGATGGCCCAGGCCATGTCGGAACTCGCCCGCACCCAGGTGCCGAACGATCCGCGCACCACCTATGCCGTCACCGTCACCGGCGGCGGCACCTCGATCAACGCCATCCCCAACGAGGTGTGGATGGACGTTGACATGCGTTCCCAGTCCACCACCGAGCTGGACCGGCTCGAATCCCGCTTCAAGGCGATCGTCGCCCAGGCCGTCGAGGCCGAGAACAACGCCCGCTCCACCCGCACCGGCACCATCGCCGCCGAGCTCAAGCTGGTCGGCGACCGCCCCGCCGGCGCCACCGCCATGGACAGCGACCTCGTCCGCTGCGCCACCGCCGCCTACCAGGCGCACGGGTTCAAGCCGAAGCACGAGTTCAGCTCCACCGACGCCAACATCCCGATGAGCCTCGGCATCCCCGCCATCAAGATCGGCTCCGGCGGCAGCAGCGGGCGGGCGCATTCGCTGGAGGAGTGGATCGACGTCGATCCCGAGCCCACGATCCGCGGCATGACCGCGAGCCTCGCCACCATCGTCGCCGTGGCCGGCCTCGCCGAATGACGCCGCGCATCGCCGTCGGCGGCTTCCATACCGAGTGCAGCACCTGGAGCCCGGTGCTGATCCGGGCCGGCGACTTCCGCCAGCTGCGCGGCCCGGCGCTGCTCGACCATCCGGAGTTCCACGTGCTGCGGCGCTTCGCCGCCGACTGGCTGCCGCTCGCCCATTTCCGCTCCGTCCCCGGCGGGCCGGTCGCGCCCGAGGCCTATGCCGCCTTCAAGGCCGAGTTCCTGGAGCGGCTGCGCGCCGCCCTGCCGCTGGACGGGCTGTATCTGGCCATGCACGGCGCCGCCTGCGTCCAGGGCATGGACGACGCCGAGGGCGATTTCATCGCCGCCGCCCGCGAAGTGGTCGGCCCCGCCTGCCCGATCGCGGCCAGCTACGACCTGCACGGCAATGTCAGCCAGCGCGTGATCGACGCGATCGACATCTTCGCCGCCTACCGCACCGCCCCGCATATCGACGTGGACGAGACCAAGGCCCGCGCGGTGGCGATGCTGGCCGCGCACGTCGCGGGCGGGCCGCGCCCCTGCGTGGCCTGGGCGCCGATCCCGGTGCTGCTGCCGGGCGAGCGCACCAGCACCGTCGAGGAGCCGGCGAAATCGCTCTACGCCCGGCTGCCCGCGCTCGATGCCCGGCCCGGCGTGCTCGACGCCAACCTGATGGTCGGCTTCGCCTGGGCCGACGAGCCGCGCAGCACCGCCTGCGCCGTGGTCACCGGCACCGACCGCGCGGCGATGGCCGCCGCCGCCGCGGAGCTGGCCGCCGCCTATTTCGCCGCCCGCGCCGATTTCGCCTTCGGCCCCGTCACCGACACGCTGGAGGCCTGCCTCGACCGGATCGAAGCCACCCCGACCGGACCCGTCGTGCTGTCCGATTCCGGCGACAATCCCACCGCCGGCGGCGTGGCCGACCGCGCCGAGGTGCTGGCCGCGCTGATCGCGCGCGATTTCCAGGGCGCGCTGGTGGCCGGCATCGCCGACCGCCCGGCGGTGGAGGCCTGCTACGCCGCCGGCATCGGCGCGCGGCTGCCCCTGTCGATCGGCGCCACGCTCAACCCCGGCAACAGCACGCCGGTGGCGGCCGAGGCGGAGGTGATCGCCCTCGCCCCCGACACCGAAGGCGAGATGGGCGAGGAACGCCAGGCCGCGGTGCGCATCGGCGGCATCACCGCGATCCTCTCGGCCCGCCGCCGGCCCTATTACAACCGCGCCGACTACGACCCCACCGGCCTCGACCCGGCCGCGTTCCGGCTGCTGGTGGTCAAGCTCGGCTACCTGATGCCCGACCTCGCCGCCATCGCCAACCCCGCCCTGATGGCGCTCACCGCCGGCGTGGTGGACCAGGACATCCCGCGCCTGCCCGTCCGCCGCATCCGCCGCCCCACCTTCCCGTGGGACCGCGATTTCGCCTTCACCCCGCGCGTGGCCTTCTCGGAGCGCGCCGCATGACCCCGCTGATCGAGCTCTGCGTGGAGGGCGTGGACGGCGCCGTCGCCGCGGCCGAGGGCGGCGCCGATCGCGTCGAGCTCTGCGCCAGCCTGATGGAAGGCGGCATCACGCCGAGCCTCGGCACGCTGCGCGCCACGCTGGCCGCCATCGGCATCCCGGTCGCGATCATGGTCCGCCCGCGCGGCGGCGACTTCCTCTACAGCGCGCGCGAATTCGCCTCGATGTGCGAGGACGCCGCCACCTTCGCCCAGGCCGGCGCAGAAACCATCGTCTTCGGCTGCCTCACCGCAGATGGCGCGGTGGACGAGGCCCGCACGCGGCGCATGGTGGAAGCGGCCCACCCCGCCCGCACCACCTTCCACCGCGCCTTCGACATGGCCGCCGACCCGCATGCGGCGCTCGAAGCCCTGATCCGCTGCGGCGTCACCCGCGTGCTGACCAGCGGCCAGGCACCCGACGGCATCGCCGGCCTGCCACTGCTCGCCGCCCTGGTGCGCCAGGCGGCCGGGCGCATCACCATCCTCGGCTGCGGCGCGCTGCGCCCGGACACGATCGGCCGGGTGCGGCGCGAGGCCGGGCTGGCGGAGCTGCATTTCTCCGCCGGCATCACCGTGCCCAGCGCCATGCGCCACCGCCGCGCCAACCTGCCGATGGGCAGCGCGCCGGACGAGCGCGAGTTCCAGAACCTCGCCACCGACCCGGCCCTGGTCCGCGCCACCATCGCGGCGGCCCGCGCGTAATGCGCTGGGGCTTCCTCGGCGCGTCCCGCATCGGCCGCCGCGCGCTCGCCCCCGCGGTGCTCGCCGCCGGCCACGACCTGCGCGCCGTCGCCGCCCGCGACGCATCCCGCGCCCGCGCCTTCGCCGACGAATTCACCGCCCCCCACGCCCATGGCGACTACGCCGCGCTGCTCGCCGACCCCGACATCGACGCCGTCTACAACGCCCTGCCCAACGACCTCCACCTCCCCTGGACCGTCGCCGCGCTCCAGGCCGGCAAGCACGTGCTGTGCGAAAAGCCGCTCGCGCTCAACGCCGCCGAAGTCGCCGCCATGCGGGCGGCCGAGCAGGCCAGCGGCGGCGTCGCCATGGAAGCCTTCTGCCACCTCCACCACCCCCAGCTCGCCCGGGTGAAATCCCGCCTCGCCGCCGGCGCCATCGGCCGCCTCGTCGCGATGCAGTCGATGTTCGCCATCCCGCTGCAGAACGACGCCGATTTCCGCTGGCACGCGGCGCATGGCGGCGGCGCGCTGTTCGACCTCGGCTGCTACTGCCTCAGCCTGATGCGCGACCTCGCCGGCGAGCCCGGCCGCGTCGCGGCGCTGTCCATCCCGCGCGGCGACGTCGACGAAACCTTCACCGCCCAACTCGATTTCTCGGGCGTCGTGGGCCAGTTCACCTGCTCCTTCGCCGGCGCCTTCACCCAGCATCTGGAGCTGGTCGGCACCGCAGGACGCATGCTGCTGGATTGGCCGATCTCGACGAAAAACCGCGAGACGATGCTCTTCCACGGTGCCGAGGCCGAACGCTTCGCGGCCGTCGATCCCTACGTGCTGATGCTGCGCCAGTTCGAGCGCCTCTGCGCCGGCGAACCCGGCTACGGCCTGGCCTGGTCGCTCGCCCAGGCGCAGGCGATGGACCGCCTGTTCGCCGCCGCCTCGTGAAGGAAGCAGCGGCGAGCGGGCCCGGTCCGCTACTGCATCGTCGATTTCGGCGTCGCCTCCAGCCGCACCACCACGATCTTCGGCCGGTCGAGCAGCTCCCCCACCTGCGGCGACAGCACGTTCTTCCAGTGATCGGTCTCGTACACCGCCTTGTACAGCGCCACCCGCTGCTCCTCGCTCTCGAAGCGGCGGATCCAGACATAGGTCTCGCCGTCCGTCTCGTGCCGGAACATGCCCGTGATGACCATGCCCTTGCCGACCTGGAAGGGCAGGATCTCCTCCTCCATCAGCTTCACCCAGGCATCCATCTTGCCCGGAAACACCTTGTAGGTACGCAGTTCGAAGAAGGCCATCGTTCCCCTCGCCTTTGGCGGATTGCGGTCCGCGTTTGAACTTCCGCCAGCTTCCGGCCCCCCTGCCTGCCGGTCAAGCCGCCGGCACCCGCCGCCGCAGCGCCTCCGACGCCAGCGCCAGCACCGCGCGCCGCGCCGCATGCCAGAAGGCGGAGAGCAGCAGCAAGGCCGAGCCCACCACGGCGGCCGTCAGCGCCAGGCTCACGCTCACCGCGCCGGCCGCCTTGAACAGCGCGCTGATCGCGTAGAGCACGTAGAACAGCGCCGAGACCAGCAGCGCCCGGCGGTCCACCACCAGCGCCACCACGGCCAGCGCCGCATACAGCCCCACCGCCACCCCCGCCCGGCCCAGCCCGGCCTGCTCCCCGTCCAGCAACCCGAGCGTCGCGAAGGCCGGATGCACGATCAGCGGCGCGGCCGCCAGATGCAGCCAGAACGCCACGTCCGACCGTCGCGTGGTCCGCGCCCGGTCGCTCATGTCCCAGCGCATGGCCAGCGCGAACAGCGCGATCCCGCCGCCGAACAGCAGCAGCACCCAGGCCTCGCCCAGCCCCGGCACGGCGGCCGCCAGCAGCGCCACCACCGCGCCCACGCCGGCGCCGGCCCCCACCGCCACCGTGATCGGCACCCGGAACCGCCGCCAGTGCGCGAAGGCCGCGCCGGCCGCCGCCACCGAGCCCACCGCGACCTGCACCGTCTCCCCGGCACTCGGCCCGGCCAGCAGGTAGCCCAGGCAGAACACCGCCCCCGCGAAGCTCGCCAGCAGCAGGATGCTCGGCAGCGCCATGCGCCGCCGCCGGGTGAAATACTCCGCCAGCCCCCAGCTCACCGCCGCCACGCAGGCCGCCCCCGCCACCGGCGACAGCGTGTTCCCCAGCCACCCCACCGCCACCAGCACCAGCACGGAAGCGATGGCGACGAAGATGTCGTTGAACCCGGTCAGCAGCCGGAACTGCTCCTCGTCCGCCGCCGGCGTCATGCGCCGGCGTGCCACGAAATCGCGCAACGCGGCCACCGCCTCGGCGCTGACTGCACCTTCCGCCACCGCCGCGTCCAGCTCGGCCTCGCTGTACATCCCGGCCCCTCCGTTCCGCCCCGAGGGTAGAGCATCCCGCGCCGCGGCGGAATCGCCGGTTGACCGCATTGCACGGAACTTGCTTGCCTTGCCCACCGAAGACGGGAGCAGAGGCATGTGCGGGATCGTCGGATTGTTCCTCAAGCGCCCGGGGCTGGAGCCGCGGCTCGGCGCCCTCCTCGCCGCCATGCTCGCCACCATGCGCGACCGCGGGCCGGACAGCGCCGGCTTCGCCGTCTACGGTGCCGAGCAGCCCGGCACCAAGCTGACCCTGCGCGGCCCCGCCGGCACCGATTTCGCCGCCCTCGCGGCCCGGCTCGGCGTCGCCGCCGACCTGCGCGACACCCATGCCGTGCTCCACGTCCCGCCGGGCCGCGACATCCGCGCCGAACTGCCCGACCATGTCGCCGTCGTCGGCGAGGGCAGCCGCATGGAGCTCTACAAGGAGGTCGGCCTGCCCGCCGACGTCGCCGCCCGCTTCGGCCTGCCCGCCATGGCCGGCACCCACGGCATCGGCCATACCCGCATGGCCACCGAGAGCGCGGTCACCACCGACGGCGCCCATCCCTACACCACCGGCCCGGACCAGTGCCTGGTCCACAACGGCAGCCTGTCCAACCACAACGATCTGCGCCGCCGCCTGGTCCGCGCCGGCTTCCGCTTCGAGACCGAGAACGACACCGAGGTCGCCGCCGCCTATCTCTCCTGGCGCATGCGCGCGGGCGACAGCCTGGAGCAGGCGCTGCAGGCGGCCCTCGGCGAGCTCGACGGGTTCTACACCTTCGTCATCGGCACCCGCACCGGCTTCGCCGTGCTGCGCGACCCGATCTGCTGCAAGCCCGCGGTGATGGCCGAGACCGCGGACTGGGTCGCCTTCGGCACCGAATACCGCGCCCTGGTCGATCTGCCCGGCATCGACGCCGCCCGCATCTGGGAGCCGGAACCGGCCCGCGTCTACGCCTGGGAACGCGCGGCATGACCGAGACGGTGGACGTGGCCGGCGGCGTGCGCGCCCTCAACGCCGCGCTGCACGGCCTGGTCGCCGACGACAACCGCACGCTGTGGCGCGTGCTCAACCCGCGCGGCCAGCACGCGCTGGCGGTCGGCGTCAACGCACCCGTGCACATCGAGATCGCCGGCCATGTCGGCTACTACTGCGCCGGCATGAACCAGCGTGCCAGCGTGGTCATCGCCGGCAATGCCGGCACCGGCGTGGCCGAGAACATGATGTCCGGCCGCGTCGAGGTGCAGGGCGATGCCAGCGCCGCCGCCGGCGCCACCGCCCGCGGCGGCCTGCTGGTCATCCGCGGCAACGCCGCCGCCCGCTGCGGCATCAGCATGAAGGGGGTGGACATCGTGGTGGGCGGCAATGTCGGCCATATGAGCGCGTTCATGGCGCAGTCCGGCACGCTCACCGTGCTCGGCGATGCCGGCGAGAGCCTCGGCGACAGCATCTACGAGGCGCAGCTCTTCGTGCGCGGCCGCGTCGCCAGCCTGGGTGCGGACTGCGTCGAGAAGGAGATGCAGGACGGGCACCGCGCCGCGCTGGCCGCCCGCCTCGAAGCCGCCGGGCTCCACGCCGATGCCGGCCAGTTCCGCCGCTACGGCTCGGCCCGCCGCCTCTACCATTTCCACGTCGACAACGCGGGAGACTACTGATGCAGCCGCCCCGCCCGGCGCCGCGCGAAAGCGCCACCTTCGACCGCGCCACTTTGGCCGAGATCCGCCGCGCCGCGGCCACCGGCATCTACGACATCCGCGGCTACGGCGCCAAGCGCCCCCTGCCGCATTTCGACGACCTGCTGTTCCTCGGCGCCAGCATCAGCCGCTACCCGCTCGAAGGCTATCGCGAGCGCTGCGGCACCGACGTCACCCTCGGCGCCCGCCACGCGAAGAAGCCCGTCAGCCTTGCCATCCCGATCACCATCGCGGGCATGAGCTTCGGCAGCCTCTCCGCCCAGGCCAAGGAGGCGCTCGGCCGCGGTGCGACGATCGCCGGCACCAGCACCACCACCGGCGATGGCGGCATGACGCCGGAGGAGCGGCAAAGCTCCCGGACGCTGGTCTACCAGTACCTGCCCAGCCGCTACGGCATGAACCCGGACGACCTGCGCGCCGCCGACGCGATCGAGATCGTGGTCGGCCAGGGCGCCAAGCCCGGCGGCGGCGGCATGCTGCTCGGCCAGAAGATCACCGAGCGCGTCGCCGGCATGCGCGACCTGCCGCCCGGCATCGACCAGCGCAGCGCCAGCCGCCACCCCGACTGGACCGGCCCCGACGACCTCGAGATCAAGATCCTGGAGCTGCGCGAGATCACCGGCTGGGAGAAGCCGATCTACGTGAAGGTCGGCGCCTCCCGCCCCTACTACGACACCGCGCTGGCGGTGAAATCGGGCGCCGATGTCGTCGTGCTCGACGGCATGCAGGGCGGCACCGCGGCCACGCAGACCGTCTTCATCGAGCATGTCGGCCTGCCCATCCTGGCCGCCATCCGCCCCGCGGTGCAGGCGCTGCAGGACCTGGACATGCACCGCAAGGTCCAGCTGATCGTCTCGGGCGGCATCCGCAGCGGCGCCGACGTGGCCAAGGCGCTGGCGCTGGGGGCGGACGCCGTCAGCATCGGCACCGCCGCGCTGGCCGCGCTCGGCGACAACGACCCGGCGCTGGAGGCCGAATACCAGGCGCTCGGCAGCCATGCCGGCGCCTACGACGCCTGGCACGAGGGCCGCGACCCGGCCGGCATCACCACGCAGGACCCGGCGCTGGCCGCCCGGCTGGATCCGGTGCTGGGCGGGCGGCGGCTGGCCAACTACCTCGCCGTGCTCACCCTCGAAACCCAGGCCATCGCGCGGGCCTGCGGCAAGAGCCATGTCCACAACCTGGAACCGGAGGATCTCGTGGCCCTCACCGTCGAAGCCGCCGCCATGGCGCGCGTCCCGCTCGCCGGCACCTCGTGGATTCCCGGCCAATGAAACTCTCCGCCATCGCCGCCGAGCGCGGCATCCGCTACTTCCTGATCGCCTTCACCGACCTGTTCGGCACGCTCCGCTCCAAGCTGGTGCCGGCCAGCGCGATCGACACGATGGCGGAAGAGGGCGCGGGCTTCGCCGGCTTCGCCACCTGGTTCGACATGACCCCGGCCGACCCGGACATGCTCGCCATCCCCGACCCGTCCACGCTGATCCAGCTGCCCTGGAAGCCCGAGGTCGGCTGGCTCGCCGCCGACCCGGTGATGGACGGCAGGCCCGTCGCCCAGGCCCCGCGCCACGTGCTCAGGACCATCGTCGCCCGCGCCGCCGGACAGGGCCTCGACCTGCGCATCGGCGTGGAGCCCGAATTCTTCCTGATCGCCCCCGATGGCACCGCCCTGTCCGACGCCGCCGACCAGCAGCCCAAGCCCTGCTACGACCAGCTCACCTTGATGCGCCGCTACGACGTCATCGCCGAGATCTGCGACGCCATGGAGGCGCTGGGCTGGGGGCCGTACCAGAACGACCACGAGGACGCCAACGGCCAGTACGAGATGAACTGGGCCTACGCCCCCGCCCTCGTCACCGCCGACCGCCACGTCTTCTTCAAATACATGGTCCGCAGCATCGCCGAGCGGCACGGCATGCGCGCCACCTTCATGCCCAAGCCCTTCGCCCACCTCACCGGCTCCGGCTGCCACGCCCATGTCTCGCTGTGGCAGGGAGAGGCCAATCTCTTCGCCGGCCCCGGCCCGCTCGGCCTGTCCGACACCGCGCGGCATTTCCTCGGCGGCGTGCTCGCCCATGCCGAGGGGATGTGCGCGCTGACCAACCCCACCGTGAACAGCTACAAGCGCATCAACGCCCCGGCCACCCTGTCCGGCGCCACCTGGTCGCCGAGCAGCATCACCTGGGGCGGCAACAACCGCACCCACATGATCCGCATCCCCGGCCCCGGCCGCTTCGAATGCCGGCTGCCGGACGGCGCGGTGAACCCTTACCTGCTCCCCGCCGCCCTGCTCGCCGCCGGCCTCGACGGCCTGGCGCGGAACACCGATCCCGGCGCCCGGCTCGACAACGACATGTACGCAACCGGCCACGCCATGGCCGACATCCGCCGCCTGCCGCTGAACCTGCTCGACGCGCTGCGCGCCTTCGCCGCCAACCCCACCCTGCGCGCCGCCCTGGGCGAGAGCTTCGCCGCCGCGTTCCTCACGCTGAAACACGCCGAATGGGACGGCTACATGCGCCACCTGAGCCAGTGGGAACGCGACGCGACGCTGGATTGCTGACCGCAAGCGAAGGGCCTCCGGCGGCCAGGGCCGGGGGCCCTTGGAGACCGTTCGTGCTGGCGGCGCGGCGCCGGCCTTCGGTGATTGGCACGACCGCCTTGCTCTCTTCCTTGCGCCGCAGGCATTCGATCCATGCCGCCAGCCGGACCGGTTTCCAAAGGCCCCCGGCCTTTGGCCGCCGGAGGCCCTTCCCTTCTCGCCACGATGCCACGCCCGAACGCTTGGGGAGCGGCCCCGGCATCGCTGCGCAAGTCCGGACGTCGCGCACCGCCGCCCTCCGGCGGCATCCTCCGCTCGCCCGTGAGTTGCAAAACTCCCTTCCAATTCAACCACTTGGAGTCAGCAGGACTCCGTACATGTCCGGATATTAATATTCCGCCGCGCAGCTATCTTGCGGAATTGGATTGATTGCCAGGCGGCGTAGGGCGGTGTTGAACCCGTGGTAACAAGAATGAATTCATACGCACCGGCCCTTCTGCGATGCCTCGTCCTGGCCGCCCTGCTCGCGGTGCCCACGCGGGGCGAAGCCTATTACGGCGTCGGCTACGCGGGCCTGGCGGCACCGTCCTCCGGCCCGGGGCTGCAGGCCGGCGACACGATCTACAATGGCCCCACCACGCTGTGCACGCCGGCCGGAACCGGCCCCTGCGGCACGCTGGTCCGCGACTCGACGGCCTTCAGCTTCGCCTCCATCCCGCAGGGCTCCCTCCTCGTCGACGGGACCGGCGTCTACGGCTCGGGATGGGCGTTCGCCCTGATCAACGGCAGCGTGCTGGGCCTGACCGGCGACGACCCCGGCCCCGGCCAGGACGTGATCCTGCACGTCACCTACGGCTGGACCATCACCGGCGCGGGCAGCGCCAGGTTCGCCGGACAAGGCTCGGGCGTATTCAATCCCCCGACATCGGTGGACACCGGCAATCGCCCCGCCTCGCTCAGCGACACCCATATCGACCTGATCGCGAACGTCGCCTCCGCCGACGGGTATTCATTCCAGTTCATCCTCGATCTCGGCGGCACCGCCTATGCCGACGCGGCCAGTGAAGTCCACGCCCATGTCAGCTTCTGGCTGGAACTGCCCGAGGGCGGCACCCTGTCCGAAACCAACTACGCCGGCGGCGTGCCGCTCGCGGATGCCGAGGCGATCCCCGCGCCCGCGGCTCTCCCGGTCTTCCTCATCGGCATCCTGGCGCTGGCCCAGGCGCGGCGGTCACGCACCCGGTGAGTGCGGGCTGACCGGAACTTCGTTCAGTACAGCAGCCCCATATCCAGCACGTTCCGCATTTCCTCGCGCCGCCCGTCCAGCCAGCAGCGCAGGTTGTGGCAGAAGATTTCGGTGATCTTGCGGTTCTCCGCCGTCACCGTGCTCGCCGAATGCGGGCTCACCAGCACGTTCGGCATGTCCCAGAACGGGCTTTCCGCCGGCAGCGGCTCCACCCGCGCCACGTCGAGCGCCGCGAACCCCACCTGGCCGGACCGCAGCGCCGCCGCCAGCGCGTCCTCGTCCACCACCTGCCCGCGCGCGATGTTGACGTAGGCGGCACCCCGCCGCATCGCCGCGAACGCCGCCGCGTCGATCAGCCGCTCGGTCGCCGCCGTGTGCGGCACCGTCACCACCACCGCATCCGCCTCGGCCAGCGTCGCGTGCAGCGCCGCCACCGGCCGCACCTCGTCGAACAGCTCGTTGTGCGCCCGCGCCTTGCCGGCCTCGCGCCCCAGCGCGATCACCCGCATGCCGAAGGCCCGCGCCGGCCCCGCGCAGCCGCGCGCGAGGTCGCCGGCGCCGACGATGGCCAGCGTCCGCCCCGCCACCTCCTCGCCGCAATACCGCTCCCAGCGATGCGCCCGCTGCTCCGCCTGCAGATGCGCCAGCCCCCGCCAGTGCGACAGCAGCGCCATGAACACGAATTCCGCCAGCGGCCCGGCATGCACCCCGCGCGCCGTCGTCACCAGCACGCCGCGCGCGCGCAGCCCGAGCGACGCCACGGCCGGGCCTACGCCCGTGCTGGTGGTCTGGATCCAGCGCAGCCGCGCCAGCTGCGCCATGTCCCCGGGCGAGGGCAGGTCCCACAGGATGTCGGCCTCGGCCAGCATCGCGTCCCACCGCGCCTGCCCCGCCGCCGTGCGCGTCAGCGGATGGCCCTTGTGGTCGGCCACGTAGCGCGTGCGCGGCAGCAGATCGGGCTCGTACAGCACGGTCAACCCCGGATCGACGGCCCGGATGCGGGCGACGTGCTCGGATTCGAGCGGCGAGGCGATCATGATCGTGTGCGGCATGGCGCGGAGACCAGCGGCACCGCCGCCATGTGTCAAGCCGGGCACGATCGGCTAGTGTCCTGTCCCCGAAGTTCGCCATCCTTCATGGCGGACGTAGGGGTGAACAGGACACTGAAGACCAAGAGCTAGTGTCCCGATTCCGACCGCTACTCGTGGCAACGAACTTCGGAATCGGGACACTAGCATCCGGGCCGCCACAGGGAATCCCGCCGCGCATGAACCCCGCCCTCCTGCTGCCCTACGCCGACCGCGTGCTGGCCGACGCCGCCATCCCCGGCCTGCCCAACCACTACCGCGGCAAGGTGCGCGACAACTACGACCTGCCCGACGGCCGCCGGGTCATCATCGCCAGCGACCGGCTCAGCGCCTTCGACCGCATCCTCTGCGCCGTGCCGTTCAAGGGCGAGGTGCTGACCCGCACCGCCCGCCACTGGTTCGACGCCACGGGCGACATCTGCCCCAACCACGTGCTCGGCTATCCCGACCCCAACGTCGTGCTGGCGCAGCGGCTGACCATCCTGCCGGTGGAGATGGTCGTGCGCGGCTACCTCGCGGGCACCACCGGCACCTCGGTGCTGACGCTCTACAAGGCCGGCCAGCGCGACATGTACGGCCATCGCTTCCCGGACGGCATGCGCGACAACCAGCAGCTGCCCGCCCCGATCCTGACGCCGACCAGCAAGGAGTTCGACGGCGGCCACGACCGCCCGCTGACCCCGGCAGAGATCGTCCAGGGCGGCCTGGTGACCCAGGCGCAATGGGACCGGCTGGCCGAGCTCTCGCTTGCCCTGTTCGCCCGCGGCCAGGCGATGGCCGCCGCGCGCGGCCTGATCCTGGCCGACACCAAATACGAGTTCGGCATCGACGCGGCCGGCGAGATCATCCTCGCCGACGAGATCCACACCCCCGACAGCAGCCGCTACTGGCGCGCCGGCAGCTACCAGGCGCGCTTCGAGGCGGGCGGGAAGCCGGAAAGCTTCGACAAGGACTTCGTCCGCAACTGGGTCGCCGCCCGCTGCGACCCGTATCGCGACCCCATTCCCGAGATCCCGCAGGACCTGATCCTGTCCACCGCCGCCGTCTACATCGACGCGTTCGAGACCATCACCGGCACCGGGTTCGCCCTGCCCGCGCCCGGCCAGGACCTGCCCGCCCGCATCCGCGCCAATCTCGCCGGGATCACCGGATGATCCCCCGCACCGCGCTCATCGGCAGGCTCAGCCCGCCCAGGGAGACGGTCGGCGTGCCGCCGTCCATGCTCACCGCGGTGGCCGTGCCGGTGACGGTGAAGGGCAGCGTCGCCTTGCTGCCGGCGGCCTGGAACAGGCGCACGTTGTAGGTCCCGTCCGGCGCCGTCTGCCCGGCCGAGCTCTGTCCGTTCCAGCTCCAGTCGTTGGCCCCGGCCCGGCCGTCGATGGTCGCGGTGTAGACCTCCACCCCCGACTGGTTCGCGATCGACACGGTGACCGGCTGGGCACTGGCGAGCGTGAACTGCAGCCCGGCACTGCCGCCCTGCAGGGACAGCTTGCTCGATTCGGCACCGATCCGGTGGCCGATCATCGCCGCCGCCTGGTACAGGCTGCTTGCCCGGTTCAGGTCGATCAGGGTGTTCAGGCTGGTATTGGCGTTGATCTGCTGCTCGACGGAGGCGAACTGCACCAGCTGCTGGGTGAACTGGTTGGTGTCGAGCGGGCTCGACGGATCCTGGTTCTTGAGCTGGGTGGTGAGCAGGGTCAGGAAGGTGTTGAAGTCGCCGGCGAGCGTCTTGCCGGTGGCGCTGGCCGTGGCCGTGGGCTGGCTGGCGGCGGTGGCGGCGATGGTGGTCATGCGTGGCTCTCCCGATCTCTGGCAGGGGGGTCTCAGGCGGTGATGTCGAGGGCGCCGCGCAGCAGCCGCGCGGTGCCCGGGTCCTCGGCCCACGGGGCCGGCGGCGGCAGGCGGAGGTCCGGCGCCTGGCGTCGCGGCTGGCCGCCCCCTCCGCCACCGTCCGCTCCGCCGCCCGCCATGAACCCGTCGGCGGCGGGCGCCGGCGCGGCGGCCACGGCCCGGGGCTGCTCGGCCCGCTCCTGGAAGCTGCCGGGCGGGGCGAGGTCGAGCTGGATCCGCGCCGGATCGGTCGCCACCCCGGCGCGGTTGAGCGCGGTTACCAGGTGCGGCCGGTCATGGCGCAGCATGGCGAGGGTCTCCGGCTTCTCCACCGCGATCACGATGTCGCGCTGCCCGTCGGCCGCCTTCGTGATCTCGACCCGCATCGCCCCAGGGCGGCCGGGTCGAGCCGGATGGTCAGCCGCTCCGTCGCGCCCGGGCCGTGCGCGATCTCCACCGGCATGGCAGGCTGGGCCGCGGCCCGCGGGCAGGCCCGGCCGCCGCCGCCGGCCGCATCGCCTTCCACGGTTCCGGCGCTGGTTCGGCCGCAGCCGGCCGCGCCAGGGCGGGCGCGGCGACCGGCACGGCGACCGGCGGCGCGGCCGCGGGCGGGGCGGGTTCCGCGGCCGCCGCGCCGTGCGCCGCCACCGGCCGCGGCGCCTGCGCCCCATCCTCGCCGGCCCGCTTCCGCCCGTGCCGGTCCGCCCGTGCCGGTTCCGCCCGTGCCGGTTCGGCCCATGCCGGTTCCGCCCGGCCCGGTCCCGCAGGATGCAGCAGGGGCTGGGCCGCGATCCTGCCGGATGCCGGCGCCGGCCCCGCCGGATCAGGGGCGGCCGGATCGGGGGGCGCCGGGCCGGAGGCGGCCGCATCCGGCACGCCCAGGGCAGGCAGCGGAGCCAGGGCCGGCAGCGCGGGCGGCGGCGGCACCGGCGCAGGATCGGCCGCACCCGACGCCACCGGCGTGTCGGCCGCCCGGTCCTCGCGTGCGTCGGCCGGCCCCGCGCGCGGCCTTGCCGGCCGCGCCGGTTTCGGCTCGGGCGCCGCCTCGCCGGGCGCCGCATCCGGGATCGCCTCGGCGGCTGCGCCGGGCACCGTCGCCGTGATCCACATCGGCGCATCGCCAGCCGGAACCGGGCCGGCCACCGGCATCGACGCCGGGATCGACGCCGGCACCTGCGGCGCCGGCCCGTCGAGCAGCGCGAGCAGGGTCCGGTCGAAGCCCGCGTCCGGCGGCGCCGTGGCGGCCGGCATGGCCGGCGGGCCGGGCTGAGGCAGCAGGGCAGGCGTATCGGGGAGCATGGACATGCCCCTCCCCTGCAAGCCCCGGGCCAGCCCGGACTGGCCGGAATCCGCCGTCGCCCCCCGGTCCGCCACGCGCCGGCCGGCAGGATCTGCCCGGAACTTCCTGCCGGGCGCCACAACCGGCCGGCGGATTTCCGCGGCTTTCCCGCTGGCACGCTTCCTGCGCTGGCATCGCCGACCAGCCCACGGAGCACGACCATGAGCCTTTTCGGCGCGATGAACACGGCCATCACCGGCCTCGGCGCCCAGTCCGCCGCCTTCGGCAACATCAGCGACAACATCGCCAACAGCCAGACCACCGGCTACAAGGGCGTCGAGACCACGTTCGTCGACTACCTGACGGAAAGCACCGCCACCCAGAACCAGCCCGGCGCCGTGGTCACCCGCCCGCACTACACCAACTCGGTGCAGGGCACGCTGTCGCAGTCGAGCAACCCCCTCGCCATGGCCATCGCCGGCCAGGGCTTCTTCCCGGTCAGCCACCTGAGCTCGCAATCCGGCAGCCAGGTCAGCTTCTCCAACATCCCCTACTACACGCGCGCCGGCGACTTCTCGCTGTCCTCCACCGGCTACCTCGTCAACGGGTCGGGCGAGTTCCTCAACGGCTGGTCCGTCGATCCCACCACGGGGGTCGTCAACCGCAACGCGATCAGCCCGATCCAGGTCACCCAGACCGTGGACCGCCCGGTCGCCACCACCCAGCTCGCGCTGTCGGCCAACCTGCCGGCCACGCCCGCCAGCGCCGGCGCCGTCACCTCGCAGGTCAACATCTACGACAGCCTGGGCACCGCCCACACCGTGGTGCTGAACTGGACGCAGACGGCGGCCAACACCTGGACCGTCGCGATCAACGTGCCCGACGACATCGCCGCCCCCGCCGTCGGCACCGCCCAGGTCACCTTCGGCCCCACCGCCAGCGGCAACCCGGTGCCGGACGGCACCGTGGGCAGCATCGGCACCACCACCGGCACCGTCACCGGCACCGCCTATGCCGCCGGCAGTCCCGCCTCCATGAGCTTCACCGCCGATTTCGGCAACGGCACCCAGACCATCGCGCTCGACATCGGCACCTACGGCCAGTCCACCGGGGTGACGCAGTATGCCGGCAGCACCTACACGCTGCGCGGCCTGACCCAGAACGGCGTGCCCCCCGGCAGCTTCAGCGGGGTGTCCACCACCTCGTCGGGCGGCATCGTCGTCAACTACGACAACGGCCANNNCAACGCCCCCGACGCGCTCCAGCGCGAGGACGGGCAGTCCTTCACCGCCACCCAGTCCTCCGGCACCGCGCTCGCCAACGATGCGGGCAGCTCGGGCGCCGGCTCCATCGTCACCGGCTCGATCGAGCAGTCCAACGTCGACATCGCCACCGAGTTCACCCGGCTCATCGTCGCCCAGCGCGCCTACTCGGCCAATGCCAAGATGATCACCACGGCCGACGACATGCTCCAGCAGACGCTCGACCTGAAGCGCTGATCCGATGGCCTCGATCGACGCCCTCTCGGTCGCGACGGCCGGCATCGCCAACGTCAACCGCAACATCGGCGTGCTCTCGCACAACATCGCCAATGCCAGCACGCCGGGCTACCTGCGCGAGGTGCACAACCAGCGCGCGGCCACCGCCGGCGGCATCGCCATGGGCGTCACCTCCGGCCCCGCCACGCGCGACGTCGATGCCGCCCTGCAGGCCCGGCTCGTCACCCAGAACGGCGTCGCCGAGGGCGCCCGCTACACCGCCGCCATGCTCGCCCCGGTGGATGCCGCGCACGGCAGGACCGGCGCCTCCGGCGACATCGTCTCGCTGCTTGGCGAGCTCGAGAGCGGGTTCTCCGCCCTCGCCTCCGATCCCTCGCAATCCGCCCAGCAATTCGCCGTGGTCGGCAAGGCCGCCGCACTCGCCACCCAGCTCCGCACCGTGGCCGAGGCGGTCGGCACCCAGCGCCAGAACGCGCAGGACGATCTCGCCGGCGGCGTGGCGGCGCTGAACGCGGCACTGACCCGGATCGGCGCCCTCAACGCCGAGATCGTGCGCCTGCACGGGCTGGGCCAGAGCACCGCCGACCTCGAGAACGCGCGCGACGCCGCGGTCGGCGACGCCGCCGCCCAGGTCGACCTGCGCACCATGGTCCGCCCCAGCGGCGAGATGGTGGTGGCCACCACCAGCGGCATCCAGCTGCCCACCATCCCCGGCAGCCCGCAGCTTTCGGTGCAGCCGGCGCAGCTCGGGCCCGGCGCCTACTACCCCGGCGGCGGCGTGCCCGGCATCATGCTGGGCGGCGTCGACATCACCGCCGCGCTGGCCGGCGGCGGACGCATCGGCGCCGGCCTCACGCTCCGCGACGCCACCCTGCCCGGCATGCAGGCCGAGCTCGACGAGTTCGCCGAGACGCTGGCCGCGCGCTTCGACCAGCAGGGGCTGCGCCTGTTCACCGACGCCGCCGGCAACCTGCCCGCCACCGCCGGCGTGCCGCGCCAGTCGGCCTATATCGGCTTCGCCAACACCATCCAGGTCCATCCCGCCGTCACCGCCGATCCCTCCTTCGTCCGCGACGGCACCGGCCCGGTCGCAGGCTCCCCGGGCGGCCCCACCGCCTTCACCCCCAACCCGCCCGGCGGCCCGGCCGGCTTCACCACGCTGATCACCCGGGTGCTGTCCTTCGCGCTGGGCGACGAGGTGGCGCCGGGCGTGGCCCAGCCGGTGCCGAACCTCACCGGCATGGGCCCGTCGGGCCCGCTGTCGAGCCCGATGAACCCGCCGGGCCCGATCATGGGCTTCGCCACCGCCCTGGTCGCGCGCCAGGCCGTGGCCTCCGGCGACGCGGCCAGCGCCGCCACCGCCGCCGCCGACCTGCGCACCGCCCTGAACCAGGCGATGTCCGACCGCTCGGGCGTCAATCTCGACAGCGAGCTGAGCAACATGGTGGTGCTGCAGAACGCCTACGCCGCCAACGCCAAGGTGATCGGCGCGCTCCAGTCGATGTGGAACGCGCTGCTCCAGGCCGTGCAATAGGAGGCATGCGCGATGACGTCCATCGCCTTCGCCCCCGCGAGCTTCTCCGCCGGCAGCGTCGCCACCGCCGCCGATGCCGCAGCACTGGTGCGCCGCAAGCTCGACTCGCTGACCCGGCAGACCGGCGACGGGCTCAAGTCCGAAACCCTCGGCGGGCTCGGCGCCGGCGCCGCCACCGCCCTGTCGCTGGGCGCGGCACTGACCCGGGTCGGCGCCTGGCAGGCCAATGCCGAGCGGATCGGCGGGCGGCTCGACGCCGCGCAGTCGGCGCTGGCCCAGATCGGCGACATCGCCAGCGACTTCTTCGCCCGCACCAACGACCTCAACGGCCTGAACGCGCAGAGCATCGACAGCGTCGCCGCGGCGGCACGCGACGCGCTGCGCCAGGTGGCCAGCCTGCTCGACACCTCCTTCGGCGAGATCTACGTGTTCGCCGGCAGCGACAGCGCCAATCCCCCGGTGCCCGACCCGGACGGGATCCTCGGCAGCGGCTTCTTCGCCGGCATCAATGCCGCGGTGGCCAACCTCGCCGCCGGCGGTGCGGCCGCCACCGCCGCGGCCACGCTCGCGGTCGCCTCCTCCAACGCGGCCGGCACCTCGCCCTTCTCCGCCCAGCTTTCCCAGCCGGCCGCGGCCCTGGCCGGCGAGCGGCCGGTGGTGCAGGTCGGTGCCGACCGCTACGTGCCGGTGGGCGTGCTGGCCTCGGCCAATGCCGACATCACCTCGCTCGGCGGCTCCACCACCGGGTCCTACACGCGCGACATCATGCGCGCGCTGGCCACCCTCGGCTCGCTCACCAGCGCGCAGCTGCCGGCCGCGGGCTTTCCGGCGCTGGTGCGGGACGTGCACGACAGCCTCGGCGGGGCGATCACCGCGCTGGCCAGCGATTCCGGCGTGCTGGGCGACCGGGCCAGGGCGCTCGCCGACACCGCGCAGCGCCTCGGCGACGAGTCGGTGGCGCTGAAGGACCAGATCAGCAGCGCCCAGGACGTGGACATGGCCGAGACGCTGACGCGCCTCAGCGCGGCGCAGACGCAGCTGCAGGCGTCGTACCAGCTGATGTCCACGCTGCGGTCGCTCAGCCTGGCGAACTTCCTTGGCTAGGCGGGCCGCAGGCCTCGCCAGGCTGGCCGCAGGCCTCGCCGGGCGGGAATCACATCGGGAGGGCGCCGCTAGGGAGGCGGTCGCCTTCATTCCGCGTTAAGGCGCGGATGCCATCCTCTCCCTACGCCCGCAAAAGCGCGGGACCCATGACAACGCCTGTACCACAGGAAAACTCCCAATGCCCCTGAACTCCGTGAACACCAACATGGGCGCGACCATCGCGCTCCAGTCGCTCAACATGACCAACACGATGCTGCAGGAGACGCAGAAGAAGATCTCCACCGGCTACCGCGTGGCCGACGCCAACGACGACGGCGCCGCCTTCGCGGTCGCCCAGCGCGTGCGCTCGGACGTGAACGCCCTGACCAGCGCCAACCAGCAGCTCGGCAACGTGCAGGGCCTGCTGTCCACCACCAGCACGGCGCTGCAGAACGTCTCCACCACCATGTCCGACGCCCGCGCGGTGCTGGTGAAGCTGTCCGACAGCAACACCCAGGGCACCCAGCGCGCGCAGTACATCCAGCAGTACCAGTCGCTGGTCGCGAACATGAAGACCTACTTCCAGGACGCGACCTACAGCGGCAAGACGCTGATCGGCGACATCGGCGGCGCCTCGGGCTTCGGCGACGTCGCGGTGGTGCGCAACGAGCTGGCGGCGACCTACGGCGTGGCCACCTTCTCCGGCTCGGCCTTCATGGCCAGCATCACCTTCACCAGCACGCAGCTGAACGGCGCGGCCACCGTGGCCTCGCTGATCGGCACGGCGAGCACGGCCACGTTCATCAACCAGCTGACGACGCTGGGCACGCAGATGAACAACTACGGCGCCGCGCAGAAATACGTGAACAACCAGATCAGCTACAACAGCGACAAGATCGACGTAGCGCTGAACAACGGCCTGGGCGCGCTGATCGACGCCGATCTCGCCAAGGAATCGGCCAAGCTGCAGTCGCTGCAGATCCGCCAGCAGCTCGGCACCCAGTCGCTGTCGATCGCCAACCAGGCGCCGCAGAGCCTGCTGAGCCTGTTCAAGTAGCCGGCGCGGCGACGCTCCGGCGGGGCGCGAAACTGCGCCCGCACGGGGCGCAGATGAACCAGGTGCGGCGGGAAGGCGAAATGTCGGCCTGAAGTTCTGGAGCTGCGCCAGGGCAGGTGCGTGATCGTGAACGGGGCGCCGATCCGCTCGCACCAGGCCGGGCTCGTTGTACCCATGCAGGTTCCTCTTCGACAAAGCCTGATCGTATTCCCGACGGGTGGATTCGCCGGCCCGGCGGATCTATTTCGCCCTGCAATCGGCCTATATCGGCACCGATGCCGAGCGGGCGCAGGGCATGGTGGCGGCGCGCGAGCTGGTGGAGGCGTTCAAGCAGTCCACCACCTCGGCGCTAATGCAGTATGCTGGACCGCGCGATGGCCGCGGCTGATGCCGACAACTGCTACCAGGCGCTGAAGCTGGTGCGCCGCATCATGCGCCACGAGGATTCGGTGCTGGGGCGGCCGCCATCCCCGTCGCCGGCCGCCATCGCGGCGCAATAGCCAACCCCTGGACAAGGAATATCCGATGTCGAGCCATATCACCGCGGCGCGCGCCTACGCCGCCAGCGCCGGGCTCCGCAGCCTGCGCGAGCAGGAGGCGGACCTGTTCCGGCGTGCCAACGCCGCCCTGCGCCAGGGCAGGGAGCGCGGCGCGGTGCAGCTGGTCCGCGCGCTGTCCGACACCGGCCGGCTGTGGGCCACCGTGGTCGACCTGCTGCGCGATCCCGCCAACGCCCTGCCGGCCGAGCTCAAGGCCGCGATCGTCTCGGTCGGGCTGGCCGTGCAGCGCGAAGTGCAGAATCCGACGCCGGACGTGGACTTCCTGATCGCGGTCAACGAGGACCTGGCGGCCGGGTTGGCGGCGCGGGCGTAAAGGAAGCGGTT
>JBGAIK010000375.1:0-2756 GCA_044225615.1 Acetobacteraceae bacterium
GGTCTGGCTCATCCATGGGCTCCGAGGCTGCTGGCGGCCAGTTTCACCGATTTCGCCGATTTGCGGAACATGGGGCGGCGTGGCGTGCTAGGCTCGGGCATCGGAGGGGAGCAACGTGATGAACATGTCGCTGATGCAGTTCCTGCGCCGCCTGCTGGACACGTTCCTGCGGCGCTAGACGGGCTGATCCTGCACTCAGGCGAGGCCGAGCAAGGTTGCCAGCCTCGCCCTGGGCCTGACCAGGTCGGCCAGCGTCCAGCGGTCCATGACCGCGAGGAAGGCGGCCAGCGCCTCGGCCAGCGCGCCCTGCAGCACGCAGTCCGGTTGCAGCGCGCATGCGGCCCTGGCGTCGAAGCAGGGCACGAGCGCCATGTCCGGCTCGGTGCGGCGCAGGACGGCGCCGATGTTGATCGCCTCCGGCGCCCGGCCCAGCAGCAATCCGCCGCCCTGGCCGCGCAGGGTGCGCAGCTCGCCGGCCTGGGCGGCCTGGTGCACCACCTTGGTCAGGTGGTTCACCGATATGCCGTAGGCGCCGGCGATGCCGTCGATCGTGCCGCGCTGCCCCGGACGCAAGGCAAGGTAGATCAAGACCCGAAGCGTGTAGTCGCTGAACGTGGTCAGGCGCATCGCCGGATGTCCCCGCGCTGGCGCAGGTCCTCGCCCCAGGGCCGGTCGGGGCGGAAGAACAGCGCCAGCTTCAGGCTTTCCGCGATCCGCCGCGCGCTTTGCACGAAGCGCGCCGCAGGCTCGGGTGCGAACAGCTCCGCCGCCGTTGCCTCGAACAGGTCGAGCCAGGCGGCGAACAGGTCCGGCGCCATACCGCCGACGCCGGCATGGACGGCGACCGGGTTGCCCTTGTAGCGGCCGCTGGTCAGCATCACTGAGGACCAGAAGGCGTACATCTTCTCCAGATGCGCCGGCCAGGCGGGCTCGGCGATGGCCGCCGCGAAGACCGGGCCGAGCGCCGGGTGCACCCGCACCCGCGCATAGAACCGGTCGACCAGTTCACGGATCGTCGCCTCGGTGATCGTCGCGTGCATGGCCAGGCCCTAAGAAGCATGATGGATGCATCTTAGGGCGAGTCGACGGGAAAGCAATATCCGAAATACATCTTCGGCCGCAGCGACGAACCGGGCGGCACCGGACCCCGGGTGCCGCCCGTCAGGGGGCGTGGCGATCGTGCGGCTGGGGCGCTGCGCGCCCCGCGATCACTTGATCTTGGCTTCCTTGAACAGGACGTGCTTGCGCGCGACGGGGTCGTATTTCTGCATCTCGAGCTTGTTGGTCTGGGCGCGCGCGTTCTTCTTGGTCACGTAGAAGTAGCCGGTGTCGGCGGTGGACACGAGCTTGATCTGGATGGTGTTGGACTTGGCCATGATGGTTTCCCGGCGAAAGGCGGCGATTCAGGACGCCTAATTGCTCGCCTGCCCCCGTTCCGTCAAGCCTTGCGGCGTTGCCATCCGGGTTGCGCCGCGCGGGTCGGGCCAGAGCAGGGCGGCGGCATAGGCGGCGGGGTTGGCGATCAGCGCCCGCGCCGCGGCGATATCGCCCGCATCGCCGATGCGCGACGGGCAGGCGGCGCGGATCTCGCTGGTCGCGAGCGGGGCGGGCAGGGGGCCGGTGGCCCGGTGCCGCTCCAGCGCCGCGCGCAACAGCTGCTCGCCGCGCCCCAGGGCGGCGAGCTGCCGCGCCGTCGCCTCCGCGCCCAGTCCGGTGCAGAGCTGCGGCAGCACGCCCAGCGACTGGATCGGCCAGCCGCGCGGGGCGATCATCTGGCTCCAGGTGACGAACATCTCGCCGCCGCCGGGCAGCGGCGCCACCGCCTGCACCAGCCCCTTGCCCAGGCTCATGCTGCCCACCACCACGGCGCGACGCTGGTCGGCGAGCGCCCCGGCCAGCGCCTCGGCGGCGCTCGCGGTGTCGCCGTCGATCACCACCACCACCGGCCGCCCGTCCAGCAGGTCGCGCCCGTCGGCCAGCAGCACATGGGCGGCCTCGGGATGGCGGCCCAGGGTGCGCAGCACGAGGCCGGTGCCCTGGAGCATCGCCGCACTCGCCACCGCCTGCTGCAGGACGCCGCCGCGATTGCCGCGCAGGTCCAGCACCACGCCCAGCGTCGGCTCCCGCTCGCCCAGCGCCCGGATCAGCTCCTGCGCCAGGCGCGAGGCGGTCCGGCGGTTGAAGCCGGTGACCCGGATGACCACCACCTCGCCGTCGCGGCGGGCGGTGACCGTCTCGGTGGCGGTGCGGCTGCGCAGCAGCGAGACGCTGCGGGTCCGCCCCCGGCGCTGCACCTCGAGATCGACCGCGCTGTCCTCGGGGCCGGCCAGCAGGGCCGCGACCGCCGCCGGGGAGGCACCGGCCACCGGCTGCCCATCGACCGCCGTCAGCCGGTCGCCGGCGCGGATGCCGGCCTGCGCCGCCGGGCCGCCGGGCTCGACCGAGTTGACCAGGAAGCGGCCGCCACGCGGCGCGACCGCAAGGCCCGGGCCGGCCCGCCCGGCGCGGCGGGCGCGGTCGGCGGCTGCATCCTGCGGGGAGAGGTAGTGGGAATAGGGATCGAGGGCGGCGAACATGGCGGCGAAGAAGCGCGCCGCGACGCCGCCGCTGCCCACCCGGCGCACCGGCTCGGAAATGTCCCAGGCCGCGTGCAGCAGCCCGGTCGCCGCGGCCGCCCACCCGGCCGCGTCGCCCTCGGCCGGCTCGGCGTGGCGGAGCACCGCCGCCGGTCCGCGCCGCAGGACCAGCGCGCCGCC
>JBGAIK010000054.1:0-22626 GCA_044225615.1 Acetobacteraceae bacterium
TCAACATCCTGAAGGGGCTTGCCCGTGTCAGGATCGAAGGGTTTGGCGAGCGTGCCGCCATCGAGTGCGCCTTGATGTTGCGCAAGACCGGGCGCGGGGACGGCCCGAAGTCCAAGGTGAAGTTCGACCATCAGCTTGTTGCGATCGCCAGGGTGCTGCACGCCGATGTGGTTTACTCGGATGACGGCGACGTGAGGACACTCTGCGGGCGGGAAGGGCTTGGTTGCCGTGGCGTGTGGGATTTGCCGGCACGGCCGGTCGATCCACAGCGATCGCTGGATCTGAGAGGGTCGTGAGGAACGGGAAGCCGGGCGCAGCGCGTGAACGCATCCTGCAGCGGCGGCAACACCGACCGCCCAAGTGACGGGAATGGTCGTCAAGTCGGGCGGCCGATAACGCTTCACGTCTTCAGAACGGCAGGATGATGTCCATCACCTGCTGGCCCCAGCGGGGCGTCTGGACGTCGGTGAGCTGGCCGCGGCCGCCGTAGGCGATGCGGGCTTCGGCCATGCGGTCGTGCAGGACGGTGTTGTCGCTGGCGATGTCCTGGGAGCGGATGACACCGCTGACCTGGAGTTCGCGCAGCTCGCTGCCGACGCGGACTTCCTGGCGGGCGGCGACGACCAGGTTGCCGTTGGGGAGGACCTGGGTGATGACGCCGGCGAGGCGGAGCTGGATGGTTTCGTTGCGCTTGAGTTCGGCCGCGCCGGTGTTGCCGCTGTTGCCGTTGCCGGTGAGCAGGCTGGCGGCGGCGGCGCCGGCGAGCACGTGGGGGATGGCGGCTTCCAGGCCGAACAGGTTGGGCAGGCCGAAGCCCTGGTTGCCGCTGCGGGTGGCGGTGGTGTCGTTCTTGAGGCTGGCGCTGTCGGTGATCTTGACCAGGACGGTGACGAGGTCGCCGACATTGGCGGCGCGCTGGTCGCGGAAGAAGGCGCGGCTGCCGTTGCGCCAGAGGGCGTTGGACTGGGCGACGACCGGCTGGGCGGAGGGCATGGGCATGGTGAGCGGGCGGTAGGCGGGCTCGCGGGTGGGATCCGACGGCGGGGTCATCGCGGGCGGGCGGCCGACCTCGGACAGGCGCTGGAGGTTGCCGCAGGCGGCGAGGAGGGCGGGCAGCAGGAGCAGGAAAGCGGGTTTCACTGGAGGGTCCTTGCGGTGGCGGCGAGCTGGGCCATGCGGCCGGCGGGCAGGGTGGTGGGGGCGGCGCCGGGGAGGACGCGGACGCGGCCGGGGCCGGCGATCTCGGCCTCGACGACGGCGCGGGAGGCGGGGTTGACGACGCGGATGCGCTCGCCGAGGGCGCCGGATTCGAGCGCGAGGCCGGGGGTGGCCAGCGCGAGGCCGCCGGCGCGCAGCTCCATGGTGACCTGGGCGCCGCGCAGCACGGTGGGGGTGCGGGTGAGATCGGCGAGGGCCACGGGCAGGCCGGGGGCGAGCTGGCGGCGCAGGGTCATGCCGATGGCGTCCTGGGGCGCGCGGACGAGTTCGCCGCGGGCGCGGCCGGCGCGGAGGCGGACGAGATGGAGGTCGTCGGGCTGGATGACGGCGCCGGGATTGAGGCGGCGGACCGGGACCGGGAGCTCGACGAGCTCCTGCGCGGTGCCGGCGAGGCGCATGCGGTGGACCGGCATGCCCTCGGCGATGACGGCGAGCTGGCCGGCGAAGCGGCCGGAGCCGGCGACCCAGTCGAGCTCCTCGACGGCGGAGTCGACGGCGGCGTCGAGCGGGACCAGGGGGGCGGCGAAGCCGGGGAGGTCGATTTCGAGGTCGCCGTCGGCGCCGAGGCCGGCGAGGGCCGCGCGCAAGGCGGACAGGACGGCCTCGCGCGGGAGGAGGCGGCCCGGGCGGTCGAGGACGGCGCGGTCCTGCGGGCCGGCGGGGCGCCAGGCGACGCCGAACTGGCGGGCGATGGCGGCGAGCTGGGGGGCCTCGACGACGATGCGGCTGCCCGGGGCGGGGGCGGGGCCGAGCACGCGGCCGGCCTGCGGGCCGGCGTCGTCGAACAGGTCGGCGAGGCGGATGCCGGGGCCGTCGAGCGTGGTGACGGGGCGCAGGGTGGCGGCCAGCACGGGCGGGGCGAGCAGCAGATAGCCGGCGAGCAGCAGGGGGCGCATTTCGGCTCCTAGCGCAGGTTGGTGAGGGTGGCGAGCATCTGGTCGGACGTGGTGATGACGCGGCTGTTCATTTCGTAGGCGCGCTGGGCGGTGATCAGGTTGGTGATCTCGGTGACGACGTTGGTGTTGGAGGTCTCGACGAAGCCCTGGAGCACCGAGCCGAAGCCCGGGGAGGCCGGGGCGCCGGCGACCGGGTTGCCGCTGGCGGCGGACTGGAGGAACAGGTTGTCGCCCTGGGCTTCGAGCCCGGCCTCGTTGGGGAAGACGGCGAGCTGGATCTGGCCGAGGATGGCGGGCGCGGTCTGGCCGTCGATGGTGGCCTGGACCTGGCCGGCGGCGTTGATGGACACGCTGGTGGCGTTGCTGGGCACGGTGATGCCGGGCTGCACCTGGTAGCCGTCGGCGGTGACGATCTCGCCGGCGGGGGAGAGCGAGAAGGTGCCGTCCCGGGTGTAGGCGGTGTCGCCGGAGGGCAGCGTGATCTGGAAGTAGCCGTTGCCGCGGACGGCGAGGTCGAAATTGTTGTTGGTCTGCTGCAGGTTGCCCTGCTCGTTGATGCGGTAGATGGCCGCCGTCTTGACGCCGAGGCCGACCTGGGCGCCGGCGGGGACGACGGAGCCGCTGTCGGAGGAGTTGGAGCCGACGCGGCGGAGGTTCTGGTAGATCAGGTCCTGGAACTCGGCGCGGCGGCGCTTGAAGCCGGTGGTGGTCATGTTGGCGATGTTGTTGGAGATGACCTCGACGTTGGTCTGCTGGGCCTGCATGCCGGTGCCGGCGATGTCGAGCGAGCGCATGGGGTCTAGCTCCGCTTCTGGGTGAGCTTGTCGATCGCCGATTGCTGGCGGTCGGATTCGGCCTGGACGAGCTGGCCGACGAATTCGTAGGCGCGCAGGTCGCCCATCATGCGGGTGAGCTCGAGCACGGGCTGGACGTTGCTGGCCTCGACCATGCCCTGGGTGAGGCGGGGGCGGGGGCCGGGGTGGTGGGCTGGTCGGTGGCGAAGAGGCGGCCACCCTCGGGGCGGAGCGACTGGGCGGAGGCGGGGCGGACGACGGCGATGCGGCCGAGCGGGCCGTTCTGGCCGCTGACGGTGCCGTCGGCGGTGATGCTGATCTGGCCGTCGGCGGGCGAGACCTGGATCGGCCGGCCCTGGGCGCCGAGCAGGGCGTTGCCGTCGGTGTCGACGACGGTGCCGGCGGCGGAGAGCTCGAAATGGCCGGCGCGGGTCAGGCGCGGGCCGTTGGCGGTCTGCACGGTCAGGAAGCCTTCGGGGTCGCCGATGGCGAGGTCGAGCGGGTTGCCGGTGCGGGTCATCGGGCCGGGGCGGGGGTCGCGGTAGGTGGCGCGGTCCTGGGTGTAGGCGAGGGTCTGGCCGCCCTGCGGCTCGGCGCCGGCGGGCTGGCGGACCAGCCAGTCGGCGAAGACCATGCGCTCGGCCTGGAAGCCCTGGGTGGCGGCGTTGGCGATGTTGGTGGCGGTGACGTCCATCGCGCGCTGCTGGGCGGCGAGGCGGGAGAGGGCGATGGTGGTGATGTTCTGCACGGCGAGGCTCCGCGGGTCCGGCGATGGCTGCGCAAGCGGCGTGCCAGGGCCAGGGCGTTGAATTCGCTGGGGTGAGCGGAGCGGGCAGGCAGGTTGTGCCGCGCCGCGCGGGGCAGGGCGGCAATCGGTGCCGGGCCGGGTAGGACTCCGTTAATCGCGCCGGGCCAGTGTGTCGGCGGGCGGATGGGCCGCCCCTTGCTCCAATACGGAGGCGGCGGCAATGAGCGCAGCGGCAGCGGCAGCGCCGGCGGGCGGCGCGGCGGGAGAGGCCGCCCCCGCCAAGGGTGGCAAGAAGAAGCTGATCCTGCTCGCGGTGCCGCTGGTGCTGGCGGCGGCGGGTGCGGGGCTGTGGTTCAGCGGCGTGCTGCCCGGGCTGCTGGGCAAGGGCAAGCCGGCGGCGGAGGCCGGCGAGGCGCACGAGGCGCCGAAGCCGGATGCCCATGGCGCGGCGAAGCCCGACGCGCATGGCGCGGCGAAGCCCGACGCCCATGGCGCTCCGAAGACGGACGCCCATGGCGCTCCGAAGACGGACGCCCATGGGGCCAAGGCGCCCAATCCGGCGGGCAAGGAAGGCGGCCACGGGACGGCCGCGCCGCGGGTTGCCGGGGCACCGATCTTCGCCGAGCTGCCGGACACGATCGCCAATCTGAACGGCGGGCCGCGCCGCACCGTCTACGTCAAGCTGCGGGCCAAGCTTGAGCTGGCGAAGGCCGAGGACGAGGCGATGGTGCAGGCGGCGCTGCCGCGGCTGCAGGATCTGTTCCAGACCTATCTGCGCGAGATGCGGCCGGAGGAGCTGCGCAGCTCGGCCGGCACCTACCGTCTGCGCGAGGAGCTGCTGGCGCGGGCCAACATCGCCCTGGCGCCGGCGCGGGCGCAGGACCTGCTGTTCACCGAGATATTGATCCAATGAGCGGCAGCGCGAGCGCGGGGCAGTCCGACGAGGACCTGGCGGCTGCCTGGGGAGCGGAGACCGAGGCCGAGGCGGGCGAGGAGGGCGGCGCGCCGGCCCAGCCGGCGCGGGTGCTCAACCAGGCCGAGATCGACAGCCTGCTGGGCTTCGACGACGGGCCCGGCGACGGCGAGAACCGCACCGGCATGCAGCGGATCATCAGCTCGGGGCTCGTGTCGTACGAGCGGCTGCCGATGCTGGAGATCGTGTTCGACCGGCTGGTGCGCATCATGTCCACCAGCCTGCGCAACTTCACCAGCGACAATGTCGAGGTCGGCATCGACAACATCCTGTCGCTGCGCTTCGGCGACTACCTGAACTCGATCCCGCTGCCGGCGATGCTGGCTCTTCAAGGCCGAGGAATGGGACAATTACGGGCTGATGGTGGTGGACAGCGCGCTGATCTACTCGATCGTGGACGTGCTGCTGGGCGGCCGGCGCGGCACGGCGGCGATGCGCATCGAGGGGCGGCCGTACACGACCATCGAGCGGACGCTGGTGGAGCGGCTGATCCATGTGGTGCTGGCCGACCTGTCGGTGAGCTTCGATCCTTTGTGCCCCGTTACGTTCCGGTTCGAGCGGCTGGAGGTGAACCCGCGCTTCGCGACCATTTCGCGCCTGTCGAACGCGGCGGTGCTGGCCCGGCTGCGCATCGACATGGAGGATCGCGGCGGGCGGCTGGAGCTGCTGCTGCCCTATGCGACGCTGGAGCCGGTGCGCGAGCTGCTGCTGCAGCAGTTCATGGGCGAGAAGTTCGGCCGCGATTCGATCTGGGAGACGCACCTGGCCGAGGAATTGTGGAACACCGACATCGACCTCGACGTGGTGCTGGACGAGCAGGTGATGCGGCTGTCGGACGTGATGGCGCTGAAGCCGGGCAGCCGGATCGTGCTGAACGCGCAGCTCGGCGCCAGCGTGCAGCTGCGCTGCGGGGCGACGACGCTGTTCGAGGCCAAGATCGGCAAGCGCAAGAACCGCATGGCGGTGCGCATCGAGCGCGAGGTGCCGCGGGCGCTCGCATCGGATCGCTGATGGACGGTTTGTTCACCATTGCCTGCCAAGAACGGCAGCGAGGCGGGTTGGATGGAATGGATCCTGGAACTGGTGCTGATCGGGCTGCTGGCGGCGACGCTGTTCCATGCGGTGCGGCTGGAGCGGGCGCTCGGCGTGCTCAAGCGCGACCGGGCGCAGCTGCAGGAGCTGGTGGCCGGGTTCAACGCCAGCACCCAGGCGGCCGAGCAGGGCATCGCGCGGCTGAAGGCGACCGCGGACGGCGCCGGGCGCACGATCGCGCGGCAGATGGAGGCCGGGCAGCGGCTGCGCGACGACCTGACCTATCTTTCCGAGCGGGGCGAGCGGATCGCCGACCGGCTGGAGGGGGTTGTGCGCTCGGGCCGCGCGGTGCTGCAGGAGCCGGCGGCCGAGCCGCCGCCGCCCGAGGATGCGCGGCCGCGCAGCCAGGCGGAGCAGGAGCTGCTGCGCGCGCTCCGCATCGTGCGCTGAGGGCCGGGTGATGCGCTGGCCGGTGCCCCGCCTGCTGCACGTGACCATCGCGGCCCTGGGCGGGCTGCTGGTGCTGAAGTCGGTCGCCGTGGTGCGCGCCGCCGCCCCGGCCGCCGCCCGGCGCCGGCGGCCGCGGCCGCCCCGGCCGCCCCGGTCCGCGCGCCGGCACCCGCACCGGCACCCCCGGCCGGGCCGGCCCCCGCGCCTGACGCGGCCGCCGCACCCGCCGCCGCACCCGCCGCCGCGACCCCGCCGCAGCCCGCGCCGCGGCCGTCCGACCCGCCGGCGCCTGCGATCAGCGAGGCGGAGCGCGGCCTGCTGCAGGATCTGCGGCAGCGGCGCGGCGAGCTCGAGGCGCGCGAGGCGGCGCTGGCGCTGCGCGAGAACGTGCTGGCCTCGGCCGAGAAGCGGCTGGGCGCGCGGGTGGACGAGCTGACCGCGCTGCAGAAGCGGCTGGAGGCGCTGGAGGCCGGACGACGCGAGCGCGACGAGGCGAGCTGGGCCGGGCTGGTGAAGGTCTACGAGACCATGAAGCCGCGCGACGCGGCGGCGATCTTCAACGACCTGGACATGGCGGTGCTGCTCCAGGTGCTCGACCGCATGAAGGAATCGAAGGCCGCGCCGGTGCTTGCCGCGATGCAGCCCGACCGCGCCCGGATCGTGACCGCCGATCTCGCCCAGCTGCGCAACAAGCGCAATGCCGTGCCGCCAGCCCCGCCCGGGCCCGGCAGGGCCGCACCCTGAAACCGAGGAGCACCAATGGCCGTGGACAAGTCGATGAATGTCCTGATCGTCGACGACTACAAGACGATGCTGCGGATCATCCGCAATCTGCTCAAGCAGATCGACTTCAACAACGTGGACGAGGCGACCGACGGCGCCGAGGCGTTGTCCAAGCTGCGCAGCGGCAGCTACGGGCTGGTGATCAGCGACTGGAACATGGCGCCGATGACCGGCCTGCAGCTGCTGCAGGAGGTGCGCGCCGACGGCAAGCTGAAATCGACGCCGTTCATCATGATCACCGCCGAGAGCAAGGTGGAGAACGTGGTGGCGGCCAAGCAGGCCGGCGTCTCCAACTACATCGTCAAGCCCTTCAACGCCGAGACGCTGAAGGAGAAGATCGAGAAGGTGCTGGGACATGCATAGCGGCACGGTGGCGGATCGGCTCGATGCGCTGCGCGGGCGCTATCCGGACGGGGAGGCGGCGCTGATGGCCGAGGTGGTGGACGCGGTGCTGGGCACGATGCGCGGGGACCTGTCGGCGCCCGAGGCGGGGCTGCTGGCGGAGGTGGAGGAGCTGGGCCGGACGATCGCGGCGGCCAAGGCCGAGATCGCGGCGCTCAGGGTGGACGACATCACCGACAACCACATCCCCTCGGCGACGGACGAGCTCGACGCCATCATCGCCCACACCGCCCAGGCGACCGATTCGATCCTGGAAGTGTGCGAGACGCTGGACAGCGTGGCGTCCGACCTGTCGCGCGGCGAGTCCGAGGCGGACCGGGCGCAGGCGGCCAAGCTGCAGGACGCGACGACGACGATCTACGAGGCGTGCAGCTTCCAGGACATCACCGGCCAGCGCATCACCAAGGTGGTCGCCACCTTGAAGACGATCGAGGCCAAGGTGGCCGGGATCGTCGCGACCTTCGGCGGCCGGCCGCTGCCCCCGGTGGTGCCCGACCTGCCGCCGGAGGCGATGCTGCTGAACGGGCCGCAGCTGCCGGCCGCGGCGATGGACCAGACCGACATCGACAAGCTGCTGGCCAGCTTCGACTGAACGGCCGTGGCGGGGCGCGGCCCCGGCCACGCATCCCTTCCTCCTTTCCGGGACCGACGCCATGGCAGAACGCCTTGCGGCCCTATTCCTGATGCTGCTTGCGGCGGCGCCCGCCTGGGCGCAGTCGATCGGCGTGCGCACGGGCGACCATCCCGGTTTCGGCCGTGTCGTGTTCGACCTGCCGGCGGGGGTGGCCGCGACCGTGATCCCGGGCGAGGCGCGCACGGCGATCCGCTTCGTGCCGCCGCTGGCGATCGAAACCGGCGCGCGGCCGCCGCGCAACGTGCGCGCGATCGCCGGCGGCGCCGGCGAGGCCGGCCTGGTGCTCGCGCCCGGCGCGCGGGTCCGGCAGATGCGCCTCGGCAGCCGGCTGGTGATCGACGTCGCCGATCCGGCGGCGCCCGCAGCTTCACCCGCAGCCGCCCCTGCCGCAGCCGAACCTCCCGCGCCGGCGGCCGCCCAGCCGGCCGCCCAGCCTGCCGCCCTGCCGTCGGTCCGGCCGCCGGCCCGCGTCTCCGCCGCGGTGCGGGCGCCGGCGGCGCCCGACCGCGACGCGATGGCGGAGCGCCGGCAATCGCCCGGCGAACTTCCCGTGCCCGCCGTGCCGCCGCCCGCGGCCGCCGTGCCCGCCCTGCCGGCCGCGGCGCCGCCGCCGCCGGCGCCGGCGGCGCTGCCCGGCCGGCGACGCCGCCGGGGCTGCCGATCGCCGCGGCCGCCGCGCCGGCGCGCCGCGCGATCCTGTTGCCGTTCGACGCCGATGCCGCCGCCGCCGCCTTCCGCCGCGGGGCAAGCGGCGGGGTGGTGTTCGACCCGCGCCGGCCGCTCGACCTGGCGGCGCTGCGCGACGATCCCGCCTTCGACGACGCCAGCGTGCAGCTGCTGCCCGGCGCGACGGTGCTGCGGCTGCGGCTGGCGGCCGAGCAGGTGCTGGTGCTGGCGCGCACCGCGCCGGGCTGGACCGTGACCCTTGCCGCCGCGCCGGCCGCCGCGGCGGCGATTCCGGCGAGCATTGCGGACGGCACGCTGCGCTTCGCCGCCGCCGGCCCCGGCAGCGTGGTTTCGGTGCCCGACCCGGAGACCGGCGGAGCCATGCAGGTCGGCACGCTGCGGCGCGAGGGGCTGGCCGTGCCGGTGGGCCGGCAGACGCCGGAATTCGCGCTGCGGCCGACCTTCCTCGGGGTCGCGGTGGAGGGCGTGTCGGACCGGGCGCGCCTGCGCGCGACGCCCGAGGGGTTCGTGCTGGAGGCCGACGGCCCGAGCCGGCTCGCGCTCGCGCCCGACGATGCCGCCGCGGTCAGCGACGCGGCGCTGTTCACCCGGCGCTGGGATATTCCCAACCTGCCGGCGGAGGCACTGCTGCGCCGGCTGCAGGCGCTGCGCGCCGGCGCCGCCGCGGCCGCCCCCGCCGCGCGCACCGGCCAGCGCCTGGCGGTGGCGCAGGCGATGATCGCGCTCGGCCTGGGCGTGGAGGCGCAGGCGCTGCTGGGCCTGGCGGGCAGCGAGGACGGCCGTGCCGCCGACGATCCGGAACGGATCGGGCTGGCGGGGATGGCCGCACTGGTCGCGGCGCGGCCCGGCGACGCCGCCGGGCTCGACGATGCGCGGCTCGGCGATGCCGACGAGGTGAAGCTGTGGCGCGCGCTGCGCCGTGCGGCGCTGGGCGACGGTGCGGCGGCCGCGCCGGTGCTGGCGGCCGACCTGAAGCTGCTGCTGTCCTATCCGCCGCCGCTGCGCGAGCGGCTGCTGCCGCTGGCGGCGGAGACGCTGGCGCGTTCCGACCGGCGCGAGGCGATCCGCCCGGTGCTGGCGCGGCTGGCGGACGACCGCCGGCTCGATCTCGCCCGCGGCTTCCTGGCCGAGGCCGACGGCGCGGACGGCGATCCGCAGGCGGCGCTGGCCGCGTATGCGCGGGCGGCGGAGGGCCGGACCGGCTGGCACGGGCGCGCGCTGCGGCGCAGGCGGTGGAACTGAAGCTTTCGCGCGGGCTGCTCAAGCCGGCCGATGCGGCCGAGGCGCTGGACCGGCTGATCTACGCTTGGCGCGGCGACGGCCACGAGATCGCGCTGCGCGGCCGGGTGGCGGCGCTGCGCCAGCAGGCCGGGCAGCATCGCCAGGCGCTGGCCCTGCTGCGCGAATCGGCGGGACTGTTTCCCGAGGCGGCGACGGCCCTGCAGCCGCAGTTGCAGGCGGCCTTCGCGGCGGCGATCGAGGCCGACGCGGCGCGGCCGCTGCCGGCGATCGAGCTGGTCTCGCTGGTGGAGGACAATGCCGACCTGGTGCCCGAGGGTGCGGCCGGCCAGGCATTGGCGGCGCGCATCGCCGACCGGCTGGCGGCGCTGGACCTGCCGAAGCGGGCGGCGCCGGTGCTGGAGAAGCTGGTCGCCGCCGCCCCTGCCGGCGCCGGACGGGCGGAGCTGGGGACGCGGCTGGCGCTGATGCGGCAGTCGCTCGGCGCTCACGCGGCGGCGCTGGACGCGCTGAACGATTCGGCCGCGCCCGAGCTGCCGCCGGAGCTGCTGGAGACGCGGGCGCTGGCCTTCGCCCGCTCGGCCGCGGCGCTGGGCGACGTGGGCAGCGCGGTGGCCGGGCTGGCGCGGCTCGGCACCACGCCGGCGCTGGCGCTGCGCGCGGAGCTGCTGGAGACGGCGAAGGACTGGCCGGCGGCGCTGGCGGCGCTGCGCGACCTGGCCGAGCGCGAGGTGCCGGCCGACGGGACGCTGGACGAGGCGCAGGCGCGCGTGCTGCTGCGCCTGGCGACGGCCGCGGCCCAGCTCGGCGACGGCGCGACGCTGGCCGCCCTGCGGGCGCGCGACCTGCCACGCTTCCCGCCAGGCAAGCTGCAGGACCTGTTCTCGCTGCTGACCGCGGGGCCGGTGCAGGGCGTGGCCGACCTGCCGCGGGCGGCACAGGAAACGCGCCTGGCCGGGGCGGCGGCGGGGGCGATCCGCGGGCTGGGGCGGTAGGAGTCCGGCGCCAGGCTAGGGAAGGCAAGGGCCTCCGGCGGCCAAAGGCCATTGGCCTTTGGAAACCATTCCTGCTGGCGGCTGGGGCGCCGGCCGTCGGTGATTGGCCGAAATGCCGTGGCGTCGCCTTGCTTTCTTGCGCCGCGGGCGATCGAACCGTGCCACTGCACCATGTTGGGTGGGGTGGACTGGTTTGTTGCCTGCGGCGCCAGGAAGCAAGGTGGAGGGTCGTCGCGTGCCTGGCGATGTTTCGGCCAATGTTGAAGGCCGGCGATCCGGCCGCCAGCATCAATGCCGGGTCCAGGGGGCGCTGGCCCCCTGGCCGCCGGAGGCGCTTCGCTTCAGCCCGGACCCCTGCGCATTTCTGCCCTGAGGGGCAAATTGTCGCTTGCATCGCCCCCCCCTTTTCCCCATGTTCCGCGGCCTTGGCCATGAGGGCGCGTGCATCCGGTTCGCGCCCCGACAGGCTGTCTGCTGGTTGGAAAAGGAGGCTGCGTGATGAACGCACTTTCGCCACTGGGGATGGTCTCGGAACTCCCGAGCGAGAACCAGACTTGTGACGCCGGGAGCTCCATGGAGGAGCGGACGGACTACTTCGTTGAGCGCGACGGCATGAAGTTCGCCGGCACGCATCTGCTGGTCGATCTGTGGGGGGCGTCGAAGCTCGACGATCCGGCGCATATCGATGCGGCGCTGCGCGAGGCGGCGGTCATTGCCGGGGCGACGATCCTGCACAGCCATTTCCACCATTTCACGCCCAACGGCGGCGTGTCAGGCGTGGTGGTGCTGGCCGAGAGCCACATCTCGATCCACACCTGGCCGGAGCGGGACTTCGCCGCGGTCGATATCTTCATGTGCGGCGCGTGCGACCCGCACCGTTCCATTCCGGTGCTGCAGGCGGCCTTCGCGCCGTCGAAGATCGACCTCGACGAGCAGCGGCGCGGCCGCGTATTCTAGGTCTTCACTGCGATTGTTTGATCAGGTCGGGTGCGTGCGCCCGGCCTGAGCCTTGTCAGGAGCCTGGCCATGCCGACCGAATCCTGGATCAACGAGACGCTCTACGCCGACTGGGGCCAGCGCTTCCGGGTGAAGCGCGAGCTGGCCAGGGTGCAGTCCGACTTCCAGGACATCGCGGTGTTCGAGAGCTACACGCATGGCCGCGTCATGCTGCTCGACGGCGTGGTGCAGATCACCGAGATGGACGAGTTCGTCTCCCAGGAGATGATCGTCCACGTGCCGCTGCTGGCGCATGGGGCGGCGAGGAACGTGCTGATCATCGGCGCCGGCGACGGAGGGTGCTGAAGCGGGTGTTGCAGCACCGCAACGTGGACCGCGCGGTGATGGTGGAGATCGACGGCGAGGTGATCCGCCTGGCCAAGGAGTTCATGCCGGGGATCGGCGGCGATGCCTGGACCAGCCCGCGCGCCGAGGTGATCGTGGGCGACGGGATCGACTACGTGCGCCGGGCGCCGGACGCGCGTTCGACGCCGCGTTCGACCGACCCGATCGGCGTGGGCGAGGTGCTGTTCACCGACGAGTTCTACCGGAACTCGGCGCGCATCTGACCGCGGGCGGGCTGATCGTGAACCAGTGCGGTGTCCCCGCGATGCAGGCCGACGAGCTGCGCGAGACCAGCGCGCCGCGCGCAGTTCTTTGCGCATGTCGGCGCCTATGTCGCTGCCGTGCCGACCTATGTCGGCGGGTTCATGACGCTGGGTTTCGCGGCCAAGCAGGTGGGGCTGGACGCGGTTTCGGCCGGCGAGATCGAGCGGCGCGCGGCGGCGGCCGGGGTGCTGGGGACGACCGGGTACTGGACGCCGGGCGTGCACGCCGCGGCGTTCCAGCTGCCGCCGTATATCGCGAAGCACCTGCCGCGCGGGTAGCCGGAACGAAGCTACGATCGGCTGAAGCCGGCGTTGAGCTTCGGGAACTCGACGCGGACGCTGGAGCCGATGGTGCTGCGGCAGTGCTGGTTGACCTTCACGTCGCCGGCGATCGAGAGCAGGGCGAAGGCGTCGGGCGGGGTGAGGCCGAGGCGGGATTCAAGCAGGACCATCATCGAGCGCGTGGCGATCTGGGCGGCCTCGTCGAAGCCGGGGGCGGCGGCGGTGGTGACCAGCAGGTCGGCGGTTTCCATCCACGGCCATTCGGGGGCGGTGCCCTTTTCGAGCCGGGCGCGCAGGTGGACGCGGCCGCCGATCTCGACCCCGGAGCCGGAGATCTCGCCGTCGCCCATGCTGGCGTGCAGGTCGCCGACATAGAACTGGGCGCCGGGCACGCGCACCGGCAGGTGGATGCGGGTGCCGACGGTGAGGCGGTTGTTGTCCATGTTGCCGCCGTGGCGGCCGATATAGGCGGTGGCGATGCCCTCGCCGGCGGGGGCGGTGGCCATGACGCCGATCATCGGGCGGACCGGCAGGCGGAGCGAACCGAAATGCACCTGGCCGTCCTTCACCGGGAGGATCCTGGTCAGCGTGCGGTTGACCAGCCCGGTCAGCAGGCCCGAATCGGGCTTGACCATGACGAAGCCCTGCTCGTCGAGGTCGATGCGCAGCACCTCCACGACCAGGCTGTCGCCGGGCTCGGCGCCGGCGAAGCGGACGGGGCCGGTGGCCGGGTTGGTCGCGGGGTAGCGGGCGGCGAAGTCGGGGGCGGTGCGCGGCTCGTCCTCCGGGTGGCGGACCTTGCCGGAGCGGGCGTCGTGCGTCTCGACCATCAGTTCGCAGGGGGCGGCGACCTCGAGCCGCGGGGGCGCGGCGGCGTCGATGGCGAAGGCGACGGTGCTGCGGTCGAGGAAGTGGATCGGGAGGGGCATGGCTTGCAGGCTAGTGTCCCGATTCCGAAGTTCGTTGCCACGTGCAGTGGTCGGAATCGGGACACTGGCTCCTTGTTTTCAGTGTCCTGTTCACCCCTACGTCCGCCATGAAGGATGGCGAACTTCGGGGACAGGACACTAGCCGGTTGCGAAGCTTTGCACGAGGCTGCCGCTGACCAGGCGCCAGCCGTCGAGCAGGACGAAGAAGATGAGCTTGAACGGCAGCGAGATGGCGTTGGGGGGCAGCATCATCATGCCCAGGCTCATGAGAATGCTGGCGACGACGAGGTCGATGACGAGGAACGGCAGGTAGATCAGGAAGCCGATCTCGAAGGCGCGGCGCATCTCGCTGACCATGAAGGCCGGGATCAGGGCGCGCCACGGGGTTTCGGCCTCGGTTGCCGGCTCGGGCAGGTCGGCGAGGCCGAGGAAGAGCCGGAGATCGTCCTGGCGCAGGTTGGCGAGCATGAAGTGGCGGAACGGCTCGGCGGTGCGGGTCAGGCCCTCGATCTCCTCGATCTCGCCCTGGGTCATCGGCAGCAGGCCGTCGGTCCAGGCCTGGGTCAGGGTGGGCTGCATGACGCTGAAGGTGAGGAACAGGGCGATGCCGATGAGGACCACGTTGGGCGGCGTGCCCTGGGCGCCGATGGCGCTGCGCAGCAGGCTCAGCACGATGATGATGCGGGTGAAGGCGGTCATCATGACCAGCAGGCTGGGGGCCAGCGACAGCGCGGTGATCAGCGCGGTGAGCTGGATGAGGCGGGAGGTGGCGCCGGCGCCGCCGGCGGCGCCGAGGTCGATGCTGACCGACTGCGCGGCGGCGCTGCCTGCGAGCAGGGCCAGCGGCAGCGCGAGCAGGGCGGCGCGCCTCATGGTGCGGGCTCCGCGGCCGGGGGGTCGACCCAGCCGAGCATGACGTCGCCGCCGCCGCCGGTGAGCACCAGCAGGTGGCGGCCGTCGCAGCGCAGCAGGTGGACGCGGCGGCGCGAATCGAGCGGCACGGCCTGGACCAAGGCGAGTCGGCCGGTGCCGGGCTGGGCGGGAGCCAGGCCCAGCCGGCGGGCGGCGCGGCCGGCCAGCAGGGCGAGGCCGAGCACGAGGGCGAGGGCGGGAAGCACGGTCAGAAGTTGCGTGGTCGTCATCATGCGGCCCTTTTGGCGGCGATGGGGATCAAGCGGACGGGCGTGGTCAGTCGGGCCGCAGGCGCGCCTCCAGCCCGGCGAGGACGCGCTCCAGGCCGATCAGGCGGCCGCGCAGGCCGCGGCCCTCGGCGTAGTCGAGGTCGAGCAGGCGGGCGCAGAGCAGGCCCACCATGTTCTCCAGGCCGGCAAGCTCGAGCGGGCGGTTGGCGTCGGCGAGCGCGCGGGAGAGCTGGATGGTCCTGGCCAGGCCGTCGATCATCTCGGCGACGCGCTCGACCGGCGGCCGGGCGTTGGCGGGCAGGAAGGCGGCGATCGGGTTGTCGGCGGGGCTCATGCGCGGAGGATGCGGGCGCATGATGAAGAAAGCTCTACGGCCCGGCGGCGGCCGTTAAGGAAGGCTTCGTGCTTTGCGGCCAAGAGAGTGGGGACAGCAGCAAGGCCGCCCGCCGATGGCATCCACGGGAATCGCGTTGTTCGACCTCGCCGACCGCCGGCTCGCCTGGGTGGGGGAGCGGCAGAAGGTGCTGGCGCAGAACGTGGCCAATGCCGACACGCCGGGGTGGAAGGCGCGCGACGTCGAGGCCTTTGCCGCCCGGCTGGGACGGGCCGGGGCGGCGCTGGCGCGGACCGAGCCCGGGCACCTGGCGCCGGCGCCGGGCGCGGCGGGGCAGCAGGCGGCGCGGCGGGCGACGCGGGCGCCGGACGGCAACACGGTGGCGCTGGACGTGCAGCTGGCGCGCGTCGCCGAGACCGAGACGGCGCATGAGCTGACCACGGAACTGTATCGCAAGTATCTCGGATTCTTTCGCACGGCCCTGGGCCGGTAGGAGGCCTCATGGACATCGCCACCGCCCTGACCATCTCGGCCCGCGGCATGCAGGCGCAGACCACCCGGCTGCGCGTGATCGCGGAGAACCTCGCCAACCAGGACACCACCGGCAGCAGCCCGGGGGGCGAGCCGTACCGGCGCCGGACGGTGACCTTCGGCAACGCGATGGACCGCGCCGCCGGGGTGGAGACGGTGAAGGTGCGCAAGGTGGGGCGCGATCCGTCGGAATTCCCGATGCGCTACGATCCGGGCCACCCGGCGGCCGACGCGCGCGGCTACGTGCGCACCCCGAACGTGAATTCGATGGTGGAGGCGATGGACATGCGCGAGGCGCAGCGGTCGTACTCGGCCAACCTGAACGTGATGCAGGTGGCGCGCGGCATGCTGACGCGCGCCATCGAGATGCTGAAGTAGCGCCATGGCGATCCCGGTCTTCACGGTGCGCCCGTCCGACGCGGCGCAGGCCTATCGCGGGGTGGATGCGGGCAATTTCGGCATCGGCGCCGGCAGCGGGTTCGGCGCGGCGCTGCAGCAGGCGATCGGCGGCGTGATCGACACCGCCCGCAGCGCCGAGGCGCAGTCGATGCAGGGGATCGCGGGCACTGCCGACATCACCGAGGTGGTGACGGCGGTGTCCAAGGCGGAGCTGGCCTTGCAGACCACCATGGCGGTCCGCGACCGGGTGGTGCAGGCGTATCAGGAGATCATGCGGATGCCGATCTGAAGCGCGTTCCGGGCGGGGAGGTGCGCTTGCCACCCCTCCCCCGGCCCCTCCCACAAGGGGAGGGGGGAGTGGGGCTGATCCCAAAAGCGGGAGCCGGAACATGGATGACGGGGCGGTGGGCGAACTGCTGCGGGAGGCGATGGTGGTGTCGCTGAAGCTGGCGGGGCCGCCGCTGGCGGTGGCGCTGGCGATCGGCACCGTGATGTCGCTGGTGCAGGCGGTGACGCAGGTGAACGAGCAGACGGTCGCCTTCGTGCCCAAGGTGGTGGCGATCTGCGCGACCCTGGTGCTGCTCGGCTCGTTCATGATGACGGCGCTCGGCGACTTCACCCGGGCGCTGCTGGACCGCGCGGTCGGGGGCGGCTGAGGCCGTGCCGCTGGCGGACGGGCTGCCGCAGCTGGCCTTCGCCTTCGCGCTGCTGGTCGCGCGGCTGGGGTGCGCGTGCATGCTGATCCCCGGCGTGGGCGAGATGGAGCTGCCGGGCACCATCCGCGCCGGGTTCGCCATGGCCTTCGCGCTGCTGCTGCTGCCGGTGCTGCTGCCGGCGCTGCCGGCCATGCCGGCCGACGCGATGGGGCTGGCGGCGATGGCCGGGGCCGAGGTGCTGACCGGGCTGTGGATCGGCTGGCTGGCGCGGCTGCTGCTGCAGGCGCTGCCGGTGGCCGGGCAGTTCATCGCCGGGGTGACCGGGCTGGCCAACGTGATCCAGCCCGATCCGGCGATGGGGCCGCAATCGACGGCGCTGTCGCACGCGCTGGCGCTGGCCGCACCGGTGGCGGTGTTCGCGAGCGGGCTGTACCGGCTGCCGCTGGCGGCGCTGGCGGGGAGCTACGCGCTGGTGCCGGCGGGCACGCTGCTGCCGGCGGGCGAGGCGGCGGAGCACGCGATCGGGCTGCTGGGGGGGTGCTTCGCGATCGCCCTGCAGCTGGCCGCGCCGTTCGTGCTGGCGGCGACGCTGTGGCAGTTCGCGCTCGGCCTGCTGAGCCGGCTGGTGCCCAACCTGCAGGTGTTCTTCGCCGCCATGCCGGGACAGATCGCCGGCGGGCTGCTGCTGCTGGCGCTGCTGGCGCACGGCATGCTGGTGGTGTGGCAGGACTGGATGGGCGAGCGGCTTTCCGCGCTGCCGGGCCTCTGAGATGGCGGAGGACGAGGACAAGACGGAAGCCCCGTCGGCCAAGCGGCTGCAGAAGGCGCGCGAGGAGGGCCAGGTCGCGCTGTCGCGCGAACTGGTGCTGCTGGCGGGGCTGGGGGCGGCGGCGCTGCTGCTGGGAGGGATGGGCGCGCGCCTGGCCGGGGAGACGCTGCGGCCGCTGGCGCGGCTGCTGGCGGCGCCGCACGCGCTGCCATTGCAGGAGGCGGGCCGGCTGGCGCTGTCGGCCGCGCTGTGGGGGGCGGCGCCGCTGGCGCTGGCGACGCTGGCCGCGGCGACGGCGGCGACGCTGCTGCAGACGCGGTTCCTGATGAACACCAGGGCGCTGAAGCCCGATTTCGCGCGGCTGTCGCCGGCGCGCAAGCTGAAGCAGATGTTCGGGCTTCAGGCGGCGCTGGAGACGGTGAAGTCGCTCGCCAAGCTCGCGGTGGTGGCGGCGGGAACCTGGTTCGCGCTGCGCGCCGCGGCACCCGACCTGCCGGCCTCGCTGGGCTGGGATGGCGGGATGCTGGGCCGGCGGATGGCCGACGCGATGCTGCGGGTGCTGGCGGCCGTGCTGGCGGCGCAGGCGCTGATCGCGGCGCTGGATGCGGTCGTCACCTGGCTGCGCCACATGCGCGGCCTGCGCATGAGCCGCACCGACCTGCGCGACGAGCATCGCGAGGCCGAGGGCGACCCGATGGTGAAGCGGCGCATCCGGCAGCTGCAGATGCAGCGGTCGCGGCAGCGGATGATGGCGGCGGTGCCGAAGGCGACGGTGGTGCTGACCAATCCCACGCATTATGCGGTGGCGCTGGAGTATGATCGGAGTCGGGGCGGGGCGCCCCGGGTCACGGCCAAGGGAGTGGACGAGGTGGCGGCGCGGATCAGGGAGCTGGCGGAGCGCAGCGGGGTGCCGATGGTGGCCAATCCGCCGCTGGCGCGCGCGCTCTACCGGGTGGAGCTGGACGCCGAGATCCCGGCCGAGCATTTCAAGGTGGTGGCCGAGGTGATCGCCTATGTCTGGCGGCTCAAGGGCCGCCTGCCGGCATGACCGGGATCGCGCGCCTGGTGGACCGGCTGCTGCGCCGCCTGGGCTATGCGCCGCAGGCGCCGCTGGCGGAGCGGCTGGCCGGTGCGGGCGAGCCCGACGCGGTGGCGGGGCTGCTGTTCGGCGAGGCGCCGTTCGGCGGGCTGGTGGTTGGCGCCGACGGCCGGGTGCTGCGCGCCAACGCCGCATTGCAGGCCATGACCGGGCTGGACCTGGCGCCCGGGACCGAGGCGGCGCGGGTGTTCGCGCCCGACCGGCGGGAGGCGATCTGGGGCGACATCGACGCGGTGCTGAAGGGGCGCAAGGGGAGCCTGCGCGACCTGGCGACCCATCTCGCGGCGGCCGATGCCGAGCGCGACGGCACGCCGATCGTGCGCGTGGCCGTGGACCCGCTGCGCGAGCGCGACGGGCGCGTGACCGGCGCGCTGCTGCGCTTCACCGACCTGACGCTGCAGACGCGGCTGGAGGCGCAGCTTGCGCACAGCCAGAAGCTGCAGGCGGTCGGGCAGCTCGCCGGCGGCATCGCGCACGACTTCAACAACCTGCTGACGACGGTGCTGGGCGCCGCCGAATCGATCGCCGCCCGGCCCGAGCTGGACCAGGAAACCCGGGACGACGCGGCGCATATCCAGTCCGGCGCCATGCGCGGCGCCGCCCTGGTGCGCCAGCTGCTCGCCTTCGGGCGCCAGCAGCGGCTGGAGCCGCGGCGGCTGGCGGTGAACGAGGTGATCCGCGACATCTCCGAGCTGCTGCGCCGGCTGATCGGCGAGCGCATCCGCCTCGAGCTCGACCTGGAGCTGCCCGGGCGCTCGGTCCATGCCGACCCGACCCAGCTGGAGCGTGTGCTGGTCAACCTCGCCGTCAACGCGCGCGATGCGATCCTGGCGAAGGAGGGGGACGCGGCCGGGGTGCTGACCCTGCGCAGCGGCCACATGACGCTGTACCGGCCGCTGGCGCGCGGGCCGGAGACGATTCCGCCCGGCCGCTACGTGATGATCGAGGTGGCCGACACCGGCACCGGCATCCCGCCCGAGGTGCTGCCGCGGATCTTCGATCCGTTCTTCACCACCAAGCGCGAGCAGGGCGGCCATGGGCTGGGCCTGTCCACCGTGCATGGCATCATCCGCCAGTCGGACGGGTTCCTGGCCGTCGAGAGCGAGCCGGGCCAGGGCACCCGCTTCCGCATCTACCTGCCGCGCTGGGACGGAGACGAGATGGCGATCCCGCGCCCGCCCGAGGCGGCGGCAGCGCCCGCGGTCGTGCCGGCGGCGCCCGCGGCCGTACCGGCGGCGCCGGCCGAGCTCACCATCCTGCTGGTGGAGGACGAGGAGCCGGTGCGCCGGCTGGCGGCCCGGGCGATGGTGCGGCGCGGCTGGCGGGTGCTGGCGGCCGACAGCGCGGAGGCGGCGCTCGCCCTGCTCGACACCGCGACCGCGCCGGTGGCGGCGATCGTGACCGACATGATCATGCCGGGGATGGACGGGGCGAAGCTGGTGCGCGCGGTGCGCGACCGGCCGGGCCTGTCGCGGTTGCCGGCGATCCTGGTTTCCGGCTACACGGCCGAGGCGCTGCGGCGCGAGATGGAATCGTCCGAAACGGTGTTCATGCCCAAGCCCTACTCACCCCGGGATCTGGTGGCGCGGCTCGACCAGGTGCTGGCCGCCGCCGGGTCCGGACCGCGCGACCTCAGCCCGGCAGGCTCCGCTTGACATCCCGCGCCGCGGGTGTCACGGGCATGTGAAAGGAAGAATCAACTGGGAGCGGAGCGTGCAGGGTCTCCTGGCGTTGAGCCATCGTATTGACGTCTTCAACGAGCGCATCGGCAAGGTGTGCGACTGGCTGGTGCTGCTCGCCTGCGTCGTCAGCGCGGCGAACGCCATGGTCCGTTATGCCTACGACATAAGTTCGAACGCCTGGCTCGAGCTGCAATGGTACATGTTCGCCGTGATCGTGATGTTCGGCGCCTCGTACACGCTGAAGAAGAACGAGCATGTGCGGGTGGACATCTGGTACATGACGCTGTCCGAGCGCGGCCAGGTGTGGGTGGATCTGGTGGGGCTGGTGCTGTTCCTGCTGCCCGGCTGCGCGCTGCTGGCCTGGCTGTCCTGGCCGTTCTTCATGCAGTCCTTCAACGTGCTGGAGCATTCCTCCAACGCCGGCGGGCTGATCCGATGGCCGATCAAGCTGGTGATCCCGTTCGGCTTCGCGCTGGTGTTCTTCCAGGGCCTGTCGGAGCTGATCAAGCGCATCGCCATGCTGAACGGGCACCAGACCGACGTGTCGCTGCACTATGAGAGGCCGGTCCAGTGATCCCGTTGGAGCTGATGCCGCCCCTGATGTTCGCGGGGCTGGTGGTGTTCATGCTGTTCGGCTTCCCGGTCGCCTTCTCGCTGGTGGCGGTGGGGCTTTCGTTCGGCTTCCTGTCGATCGAGCTGGGCTTCTTCACCTTCGACTTCCTGCAGGCGATCCCGGGGCGCATCTTCGGCAGCATCCTGTCCAACGACCTGCTGCTGGCGATCCCGTTCTTCACCTTCATGGGCGCGATCCTGGAGAAGTGCGGCCTGGCCGAGGACATGCTGGATTCGATGGGCCAGCTGTTCGGCCCGATCCGCGGCGGGCTGGGCTACTCGGTCATCATCGTGGGCTTCATCCTGGGCGCGATCACGGGGACGGTGGCGGCGCAGGTGATCGCCATGGCGCTGATCACCATGCCGGTGATGATGCGCTACAAATACAACATCCGCTACGCGACCGGCGTGCTCGCGGCCTCCGGCACCATCACCCAGCTGGTGCCGCCGTCGCTGGTGCTGGTGGTGCTGGCCGACCAGCTCGGCCGGTCGGTGGGCGACATGTACAAGGGCGCCTGGGGACCGTCGCTGGTGCAGATCGCGCTGTTCGCGATCTACACCTTCCTGCTGGGGCTGATCCGCCCCGCCGACGTGCCGCCGGTGCCGCGCACGCTGACCGGCTGGCCGCTGCTGGTGAAATGCCTGTGGGGCATCATTCCTGCCGGCGTGCTGATCTTCCTGGTGCTGGGCACCATCATGATGGGCCTCGCCACGCCCACCGAGGCGGGCGCGATGGGCACGATCGGCGCGATCGTGCTGGCCGTGGTGCGCAACGCGCCGCTGACGCGGACGGACAAGATCATCGCGCTGGCCGGGCTTGCCGCGGCACTCATCGGCTCGCTGGTCGGGCTGGTCGCATTCAAGTCGCCGCTGTTCAAGGCCCTGTTCACGGTGATGTTCGCGGCCATCTGCTGGCTGTGCTGGCGCGCCTGGCAGGAGAAGGACCTGCACGCGCTGATCGTGCAGGCGTTCCAGGCGACGATGCGCATCACTTCCATGGTGGCGTTCATCGTGGTCGGCGCCACCTGCTTCTCCATCACCTTCCAGGGGGTGGACGGCAACCTGTGGGTGGAGCACCTGATGAGCGGCCTGCCCGGCGGGGTGTGGGGCTTCCTCGTCGTCGTCAACCTGTTCGTGTTCTTCCTGGCCTTCTTCCTCGACTTCTTCGAGATCGCCTTCATCATCGTGCCGATGCTGGCACCCGTGGCCCAGAAGCTGCTCGCCCCCGTCGTCGGCCCGGACGCGGCACTGATCTGGTTCGGCGTGATCCTGTGCGTGAACATGCAGACCAGCTTCATGCACCCGCCCTTCGGCTTCGCCCTGTTCTACCTGCGCAGCGTGGTGCCCAAGGAAGTCAAGAGCGCCGACATCTACTGGGGCGCAGTGCCGTGGGTGCTGCTGCAGATGGTCATGGTGCTGCTGGTCATCGCCTTTCCGGTGATGGTGACCGGCCTGCTCGACGCCCCGATCGACAAGGACCTGAGCAAGGTCAAGATCGAAATCCAGGCCCCGGACGACGACCAGCCACCCCCGCCCGTGTTCGGCACGCCGCCGAAGCCGTATCGCCGCGTTCGGGGCACCGGGAAGAAAGGAAGGCCAGGGCTCCGCCCTGGACCCGCCAACGGCCGGGGGCCTTTGGAAACCGCTGTTTTTGAAGGGTATTTGAGGAGAGGGGCTATGGCGGAGGTGGCAACCGCACCTCAGCCCCTCTCCTCAAAGACCCTTAAGTCCGGGGG
>JBGAIK010000376.1:0-2713 GCA_044225615.1 Acetobacteraceae bacterium
GTGGTGTAGGAACCGGTCCGCCGTCAGGCAGCCACCGCAGGAGGATGTGATGTTTCGCGCAAGTCCTCATTCGCCCGCGCGGCGCCGGCCCCGATGCGGCGACGCGCCGGCCCTCCGGCGCGGCTGCCACAGCCGGTCGGAGCCGATCCGGGGCCCGGCCCGGGCGGTGCGCCACCGCCGGCCCGTGAGGCCGCCGGGCACGGAGAGCGCGGCTTGAACTTCCGCCAGCTCGAAGCCTTCCATGCCGTGATGATCAGCGGCTCCGCATCGCGCGCGGCCGAGCTGTTGCAGGTCACCCAGCCCGCGGTGAGCCGGGCGGTGGCGGACCTCGAGCAGACGGTCGGCTTCGCGCTGTTCGACCGGGTGCGCGGCCGGCTCGTGCCCACGCCCGAGGGCCATCTGTTCTTCGCCGACGTCGCCGCGAGCTTCGCCGGGCTCGACCGGCTGCGCATGTCGGCCGCCCGCATCCGCGATTTCGGGTCGGGCGGGCTGCGGGTGGCGAGCCTGGCCGCGCTCGGCTCGACCCTGGTGCCGCGCGCCATCCGCGGGTTCCGCCGCCGCCATCCCGAGATCACCGTCACGCTGCAGATCACCTCCTCGGCGCAGGTGCGGGAGCTGGTGGTGAACAGCCAGTTCGGGGTGGGGCTGGCGGCCGACGAGGTGGACCTGTCCGGCGTCGACCACCGGGTGTTCTCGACCGCCCGCGCCCTGTGCGCCCTGCCGGCGGGACATGCGCTGGAGCACCGGCGCACGATCCGCCCGGCCGACCTCGACGGACAGGATTTCATCGCCCTGGCGCCGGAGGACCGCGCCCGGGCGCGGATGATGCAGGTGTTCGACGCGGCGGGCGTGCGCCCGCGCATCGTGGTCGAGACGCCGTTCTCCGCCACCGCCTGCGCGCTGGCGCTGGAGGGCGTCGGCGTGGCCCTGGTGAACCCCGGGGCGATCGACGGATTTCGCGAGCGCGGGCTGGTGCTGCGGCCGTTCGAGCCCGAGGTGCTGTTCCGCACCTGGCTGCTGTTCCGCCCCGACTCGCAGAAGGAGGGGCTGGTGAAGGACTTCGTCGCCGCGCTGATGGATGCCCGCAACGGCGTGGAGCGCAGCCGCGGGGCGGCCGTCCGCCCATAAGCTTTCGGCATGGACTCGGCGCCGGCCGGGCATGGCATCGGGGCGATCCGGGCGGGTAGCCTTGCGCCTGGATCGCCCGAAGGATCGTCCCATGAAGCGCCGCACCCTCCTGCGCGCGGCCACCGCCGCCGCGCTTCCCCTGCCCGCCATCGCCGCCCCGGATGGCGAGCTGCGTTTCGTTCCCGGCACCGGCCTGACCGTGCTGGACCCGGTGTTCAGCACCGGCAACGTCACCGTCGCGCATGGCTACTACGTGTTCGACACGCTCTATGCCGTGGACAGCGCCTTCCGCCCCACGCCGCAGATGGCCGAGGGCCACGCGGTGGATGCCGACGGGCTCGGCTGGACCATCCGCCTGCGCGAGGGGCTGCGCTTCCATGACGGCGCGCCGGTGCGTGCCGCCGACTGCATCGCCAGCATCCGCCGCTGGGCGCGGCGCGACGCGTTCGGCCAGGCGCTGGACCGCGCCGTGGCGGAGTGGCGGGCGGCCGACGACCGCACCCTCCGCCTCATCCTGCGCCAGCCCTTCCCGCTGCTGCCCGACGCGCTGGCCAAGCCCACCGGCGCCTGCTTCATCATGCCCGAGCGCCTGGCCCGCACCGACATCGCCACCCAGGTGACGGAGATGATCGGCTCCGGCCCCTACCGCTTCGACGCAGCGGCGTTCGTTGCCGGCACCAGCGCCGCCTATCGCCGGTTCGAAGGCTACGTGCCGCGCAACGAGGCCTCGGACTGGGCCTCGGGCGGCAAGCGGGCCGAGATCGAGCGGGTGGTGTGGAACGCCATCCCCGACGCCTCGACCGCCGCCGCCGCGTTGCAGGCCGGGGATTTCGACTGGTGGGATGTGGTGCCGCCCGATCTGGTGCCCGTGCTGCGCGCCCGGCCGGGGGTGCAGGTGGCCGCCGCCGACACCACCGGCTACCTGCCGGTGCTGCGCTTCAACACGCTGCACCCGCCCTTCGACAAGCCGGCCGTGCGCCACGCGGTGCTGCGTTCGGTCCGCCAGGAAGACTACCTCGCTTTGGTCGGCGACGCCGGCGACCCCGGCTCGGTGCGCGACTGCCACTCCTTCTTCCCCTGCGGCACGCCGTTCGGCACCGCGAGCACGCCGGACCCGATGGCGAGCCCGGTCAGCATCGAGGAAGGCCGCCGCCTGATCCGCGCGGCGGGCTACGCTGGCGAGCGGGTGGTGGTGATCAACCCGACCGACGTGCCGACCATCGCGCCGCTCGGCCAGCTCACCCACGACCTGCTGCGGCGGCTGGGGGTCGACTCCCAGCTCGTCGAGACCGATTTCGCCACCGTCGTCCAGCGCCGCGGCAATCGCGCCCGGCCGGACCAGGGCGGCTGGAACATCTTCCACACCTGGAACACCGGCACCTCCATGGTCAACCCGGTCCAGAACTCGGTCCTGCGCGGCCAGGGTCCGGGCGGCTGGTTCGGCTGGTACGAAAGTGCGGCGATGGAGGCGATGGCGCAGGCCTTCCTCACCGCGCCGGACCAGGCGGCGCGGGCCGCCATCGCCGCGCGCATGCAGGCGCTGGGCATGCAGGAGGCGCCGACCGTGCCGCTCGGCCAGTTCTTC
>JBGAIK010000055.1:0-9253 GCA_044225615.1 Acetobacteraceae bacterium
GAAGGGCCTCGCCGAGGCGCTGGCCGCCTGGGGCAAGGCCACTGCTGGCCTGTTCCCGCCCGGCTCCGACAAGGGCGACACCAAGGCCACCGCGGCCGCCTTCTCCGACCATGACGGGCTGATGAAGGCCGGCATGGCGCTGAACGCCGCCGGCCTCAAGCTCGCCGCCGCCGCCGAAGCCAACGACAAGGCCGCCTTCGCCGCCGCGTTCGGCGAGGTCGGCGCCTCCTGCGGCGGCTGCCACCGCACCTATCGCGCGCGCTGACCGCGGCTTCCGGGGCGCCGGCCGCGCGGGCGGCGCCTACAGGAAGCGGTTGGGCTTGAGGAAAAAGGAGAGGACGAGGCAGCCTTGCGGCGCCCGTGCCTCATGCGTGCTGCCGGCCGGGCGCCAGACATAGTTCCCGGCCGTCACCTCGCCCTCGCCGTCCACCAGCGAGCCCTCCAGCACGAAGCTCTGCTCCAGCTCCACATGCTCGTGCCGCGGCAGCACGGCGCCCGGCGCCATCCGCACCAGCGAGGTGAGCAGGCCGCTCGCCTTGTCCTCCATCAGCACCTTGGTCTCGATCCCCGGCCAGGGCGTGGCCTTCCACGGCGCCGCGGCGACATCGACATAGCGCATGGCCAGCGCGGCAAGCCCGGCATGGGCCGGATAGTCCGGTGTGGCGATCATCGCGCGTCCCCTTCCCCTGTTCCTTGACCCTCCGGCGCATGCTGCCAGACCCGCGGGCAAAGCAAAACGCCGGCGGCGAGGCACTCGCCCCCGGCCACCCTGCCCGGAACGTTCGCGCCCAAAAAGATTTTCCTTGACATGGGCCGTGTGTAAGGAATAAAAGCTCCGCGTGACCCACGCCCAATCCGCACCGAGCCGACCCGGCGAGACGGCGCACTGCGCCGCCCTGCTGCGCGTGCTGGAGTCCGTCCTCGCCACCCACCCCCTGCTCCGCCGCCTGCTGGCCTCCCTCATCGCCCACCTGCGCACGCCAGGCGCGCGCCAGCGTCGCCCCACCCCCCCGCCCGCGCCGCAAACCCGCCGCCCCGCGCGCAGCCACGCCGGCCCCGCCGGCGCTGGGCCTCGCCGCGCCCCGCATCCCCATCCCCCCTGTCCTGCGACGCTTGCGGCCCGGCCCCGCGCCGACCCGCCCGGCCGCGTCCGGTGTCGTTCGCCCGCACCCTTGCGCGCACGGGCGGGCGCATCGGTCTGTGCTCCATCCCCGACACCGCTTTCCCGCCCCGCCCGGCGCCGCGGGGTCCGCCTTTCCTGCGCCCGGCAAGCCGAACCCACGCCCATCCGGGCGCGCTGACGCCTGTCCAATTTGTTACGATATAGCAACATTATCGCGCACACCCGAACGGCAGAGAGGTCCGGGCAGGAAGGACCGGGGCCAATCCTTCACTTTCTTCTCGCCGCCTCGCCGTCTCGTTGTTCCCCTGCCTTGCCAGATGGCCGCCGCACGGGCTCTCCCGGCCGAAGCGCACCCGCCTCAGAACCGATACAACCGCGCCGCATTGTCATGAAACAGCGCCCGCTGCTCGTCCTCGCTGAACGGCGCGATGATCGCCGCGAACGCATCCACCATCGCCGCATAGGTCATGCTGCGCCGCGCCACCGGATAGTCGGTGCCGAACAGGCTGCGCCGCGTCCCGAATGCCTCGATGCAGCCCAACACCACCTCGCCCAGCACCGGCAGCGACCGGTCGGGCGAGGACGCGCCGAAATTGGACACCTTGATCGCGACATTCTCCCGCCGCGCCAGCAGCGCCAGCCCCGCCCGCCACCGCGCCATCGCCTCCGGCGTGCGCTCGCCGGGGCCGAAGCAGTGGTTCAGCAGGATCGGCAGGTCCGGCAGGTCGTCGGCCAGCCGGGCGATCTCCTCGGCGTGCCAGGGATTGGTCAGCAGCTCCAGCAACAGGCCGTGCCGCTCCAGCAGGGCTGCGCCGGCCCGGAAGGCGGAACTGTCGGCAAGCCCCTGCCCGGTCCAGCGCCGCGCCGGGTCGGGGTGCCAGCGGATCGTCTCGCGCACGCCCACCACCCGCCCGTTCGCCGCCTGGCGCTCCAGCACCGCCGCCGCGTCCGCATCCCCCAGCCCGGCGAAGGCGACGTAGCGCGCCGCAATCCCCGGCGGCCGCACCAGCGTGTCGAGCCAGGCGCTCTCCTCGGCCGGATCGCGCGCCCGGTCCCACACCGCCTCGACATGCACGCTGCCGACGACGTTCCTGCCCGCCACGTCGCGCAGGAAATCCTCCGGCAGGTAGCTCTGCCGCAGATACCCGATGTCGCCGAGCGGAATCGCCGTGCCGGTATCGGTCAGCCAGAGATGCCGCCCGAGCGAGAGGTCCCACAGATGATGGTGGGCGTCGATGATCGGGCCTGCATACATGGGGGTCTCCGCGAATTGACCCCGTCCCGGCGCGCGCCTAGCGTTGCGACAGCCGTAGAAACGAGGGGATACGACCGATGGCGACCAAAGTGGCGAATATCTGGGCATCGGGGAAGGCCGTGGTGAACGCCTGGCTCGCCATCCCCTCCGGCTTCTCCGCCGAGGTGATGGCCCAGTGCGGCTTCGACTCCGTCACGGTCGACATGCAGCACGGCGTGCAGGACTACCAGTCCATGGTGCAGTGCTTCCAGGCCATGCAGGCCCACCCGGTCACGCCCATGGTGCGCGTGCCGTGGAACGAGCCCGGCATCATCGGCAAGGTGCTCGACGCCGGCGCCATGGGGGTCATCTGCCCGATGATCAACACCAAGAAAGAGGCCGAGGCGATGGTGCAGTACAGCAAGTACCCGCCCCTCGGCACCCGCTCCAACGGCCCGATCCGCGCCGGCATGTACGGCGAGGCCACCAGCTACCAGACCACGGCCAACACCGAGACGCTGTGCATCCCGATGATCGAGACCAAGCAGGCGGTGAAGAACATCGAGGCCATCCTCGACGTCGAAGGCATCGCCGGCGTCTATGTCGGCCCCTCCGACCTCGGCCTCTCCTACGGCCTGGCCCCCAAGCTGAACCGCGACGAGCCCGAGATCCTGAAGGCCTACGAGAAGATCCTGAAGGAATGCGACAAGCAGAAAATCCACGCCGGCATCCACACCGGCGGCGCCGCCGACGCCGCCAACTGCATCAGCATGGGCTTCCGCCTCGTCACCCTGATGAACGACAGCGGCATGATGGCAACCTTTGCCAAGACCTGCATCGCCGAAACCCGCAAGGGCTCCAAGGGCGTAGCCTGAGCGAGGAGGAAAGGAAGGCCAGGGGGCTTTGCCCCCTGGACCCCCACCAAAGGCGGAGCCTTTGGAATCCATGCGTTCAAGGGTCTTGGAGAGGAGGGGGCCGACGAGGAGGTTGCAACCGCGCGGTTGGCCCCCTCCTCTCCAAGACCCTTAAAAGTGCGGGGTTCTAAGGGCTCCGCCCTTAGCGGGGTCCAGGGGCAGAGCCCCTGGCCTTGCTTTTCTTGCTCACCCAGCCAACGCCCATTGGGAGACTGCCATGGCACCGCCGCTGATCATTTCGCTCAATCCCAGGGACAGTGTGGTGATTGCGCGGGCGACGTTGCTGCCTGGCACGCCGGTGGTGCAGGGGGTGGCGTCGCTGGGCCGGATTCCGGCCGGGCACAAGATCGCGGTGAAGGCGCATGAACCGGGCGAGGCGGTGATCCGCTACGGCCAGATCATCGGCTTCGCCACCCAGCCGATCGCGGCCGGCGAGCACATCCACGTCCACAATTGCGGCATGGGCGATTTCGACAAGGACTATGCCTGGGGTGTCGATGCGCGCCCGACCGAGTATTTCGCCGAGCCGGCCACCTTCCAGGGCATTCGCCGGGCAGATGGGCGGGTGGCGACGCGCAACTACATCGGCATCCTGACCAGCGTGAACTGCTCGGCCCATGTCGCCGACATGGTGGCCGGCGCCTTCCGCAAGCATCCGTTCACCGACCACAACCCGCTGGCCGATTTCCCCAATGTCGACGGCGTGGTGGCGCTGACCCACAAGACCGGCTGCGGCATGACCCAGCTCGAGCCGCTGACCGTCCTGCGGCGCACCCTCGGCGGCTACGCGCGGCATGTGAACTTCTCGCACGTGATCGTGCTCGGCCTCGGCTGCGAGGTGAACCAGATCGGCGGCCTGATGGAGGAGCAGAAGCTCGCCGGCCGCCTGCGCGCCATGGACATCCAGGAGATGGGCGGCACCCGCAAGACGGTCGAGGCCGGCATCGCCTTCGTCCGCGAGGTGCTGGCCGAATCCAACCAGGCCCGCCGCGAAGCCTGCCCCGCTTCCGAGCTGATGGTCGCCCTGCAATGCGGCGGCTCCGACGGCTATTCCGGCATCTCCGCCAACCCGGCGCTGGGCGCGGCGAGCGACCTGCTGGTCCGCCACGGCGGCACCGTGATCCTGTCCGAAACCCCCGAGACCTACGGCGCCGAGCACCTGCTGACCCGCCGTGCCGTCTCCCGCGAGGTCGGCGAGAAGCTGGTCGGCCTGATGCGCTGGTGGGAGGAGTACACGGCCAGGGAGGGGGCGGAGATGAACGCCAACCCCTCGCCCGGCAACAAGGCGGGCGGGCTGACCACCATCCTGGAGAAATCCCTCGGCGCCATGGCCAAGGCCGGCAACACCAACCTCGTCGAGGTCGTCCACTACGCCGAGGCGGTGACGAAGAAGGGCTTCGTGTTCATGGACACGCCGGGCTACGACCCGGTCGCCGCCACCGGCCAGGTCGCCGGCGGCGCCAACCTGGTCTGCTTCACCACCGGCCGCGGCAGCGTGTTCGGCTGCAAGCCCGCCCCCTCCATCAAGCTCGCCACCAACAGCGCCATGTTCCGCCGCATGGAGGAGGACATGGACATCAACTGCGGCACCATTCCCGACGGCGACGAGAGCGTCGAGCAATGCGGCCAGCGCATCCTCGACCTCATCCTCGCCACCGCCTCCGGCCAGCCCCACCAAGAGCGAGCTGTTCGACTTCGGCGCCGCCGAGTTCGCACCCTGGGTGCTGGGCGCTACAATGTAGCACCTGGTGGGGGTCGAGGGGGCAAAGCCCCCCGCCTTACGTGGCCCGCTTCACCGCCAGCGCCGCCGGGGCCTGGCAGGTCGGCATCATCTCGATCCGGTTGATGTTCACATGCGCCGGCAGGCCGATCGCCCAGGCGGCGGCCTCGGCCACGTCCTCCGCGGTCAGCGGCGTCGTGCCGGCGTAGACCGAGGCGGCGCGGGCGGTGTCGCCGGCAAAGCGGATCGCGCTGAACTCGGTGCCGCCGACCAGCCCGGGCTCCAGATCGGTGACGCGCACGCCGGTGCCCACCAGGTCGGCCCGGAGGTTCAGGCTGAACTGGGTCACGAAGGCCTTGGAGGCGCCGTAGACGTGGCCGCCGGGATAGGGGTAGGTGCCGGCGGTGCTGCCCAGGTTGATCACGTGGCCGCGGTTGCGGGCCACCATGCCGGGCAGCAGCGCGCGGGTGACGTGCAGCACGCCGGTCACGTTGGTGGCGACCATGGTGTCCCAGTCGGACAGCTTCGCCTCGTGCGAGGGGCCAAGTCCGAGCGCGAGGCCGGCGTTGTTGACCAGCACGTCGACCTCCTGCCAGCCCGCCGGCAGCGATCCGGGCAGGGCGGCGGCCGCGGCCGGGTCGGTGACGTCGAGCGGGAAGGCGAGCGCATGCGGGCCGAGTTCCGCGGCGAGCGCGGCGAGGCGGTCGGCACGCCGCGCGGTCAGGATCACGCGGTGGCCGTCGCGCACGAAGCGGCGGGCCATGGCGGCGCCGAAGCCGGCCGAGGCGCCGGTGATGAGGATGGTGAGGGGCAAGATGGGCACTCCGATCGGAAGTGGGGATTCTAGCGCGTGGCGATGAACACGCCCACCAGGATGACCGCGGCCGAGGCCAGCACGGTGGGGCTGAGCGGTTCGCCAAGGAGCAGGGTGGCGAGCACGAGCCCGGAGACCGGCTGGAGGAATTGCAGCACCCCGATGCGCGCGATGCCGCCGCGGGCCAGCGCCCAGTACCAGATCACGTAGCCGAGCATCGAGACGCCGAGCGCAAGGTAGATCACGCCGGCCCAGGCGGCGGCGGAGACGCTGGCCCAGGCGATGCCGCCGAGCAGCCAAGGGGTGAACGGAAGGAAGACGAGGCCGGCCAGCGCGAGGCCCCAGTAGGTGGTGCCCTGCGACGGGTAGCCGGCCTGCTGGAGCCGCGCACCGGTGACATAGCCGGTGGAGGCGACCAGGGCGGAGGCGACGACCAGCGCATCGCCCTGCCAGCTTGCCTGTCCCCCGGGGTCGCGCCCGGCCAGCAGCAGCGCCTCGCCGGCGATGGCGATGGCGCAGCCGATCCACCAGGCGGGGCCGGGCAGGCGGCGGTCGAGCGCATTGGCGATGGCGCCGGTGAAGACCGGCAGCATGGCCAGGATCATCGCCCCATGGATGGCCGAGGTGCGGGCGATGCCGTAGGTGAACAGGACCGGAAATCCGATGAAGCCGCAGCCGCCGCACAGCGCGAGCAGCCGCCGCTCCCGCCACGCCGGCGGCAGGGCGATGCCGAGCGCAAGCGCAAGCGCCACGCCGAGCGGGCCGGCGATCAGCGTGCGCAGGGCCGACATGGCCAGCGGCGGGAACTCCGCCACCGCGACCTTGGTGCCGACGGGCGAGCCGCCCCAGAAGAGCACGGCGAACAGCGCGGCGAGCAGGACGGCAGGTGGCATCGGGCATCCGGAGCGGGCGGGCGCGCACCATGGCCCGCCGCCGCCCTGTGCACTAGCCTGGGCCGATGCCCCCGTTCCTGCTCCGGCTCGAGACTGCCGCCTGGGTCGCGCTGCTCGCCCTGTTCGCCTGGTTCGCGGGCTGGCACGCGTCGGGCGTGCTGGGCTCGCTGGCCGGCGCACATATCCCGGTGACCGATTTCCTGCTGCAATGGACCTTCGCCCGCTTCGCCTGGGACGGGCACGCGATCGACATCTACGACGCGGCACGGCTGCATCCCTACCAGTTCGGCCTGGTGCCCGTGCTCCGCCAAACCTTTCCCTATCCGTACCCGCCGAGCTTCCTGCTCTACCTCCTGCCGCTGGGCGGGATGGGGCCGGGGGTGGCGTGGGCGGCATGGATGGCGGGAACGCTGGCGCTGCCCTCGCCGCCGCCTGGCCGGCGCGGGGCGGCTGGATGGCGCGGGCGCTGGTGCTGCTGGCCCCCGCGGTGACGAGCTGCCTGGTGTACGGGCAGAACGGCCTGCTGACCGCGGCGCTGCTGCTGGGCGGCCTGCGGCTGCTGCCGGCACGGCCGGTGCTGGCGGGGATCGCCTTCGCGCTGCTGACCTACAAGCCGCAATTCGGCGTGCTGGTGCCTGTCGCACTGGCGGCGGCGGGGCAGTGGCGCGCGATGGCGGCCGCGGCGGCATCGACCGCGGCCCTGGTGGGGGCGAGCGGCATGGCGTTCGGCTGGGCCTTGTGGGGGGAGTGGCTCGCCTATCTGCCGACGCATGCCGACTACCTCGACAGCGCGATGGGCATCTATCGGCGGCCGACCCTGCAGGCGGCACTGCAGGGCGCAGGCTTCGGGCCGGGCGTGGCGCGCGGCGTGCCGCTGGCGGTGCTGGCACTGTCGGTGCCGGTGGTGTGGTGGGCGTTCCGCACCGGGCGAAGCCTCGCGCCGGCGATCCTGGTGGCGGCGACCCTCGCCGGCGCGCCCTACGCGTTCATCTACGACCTGCCCGCGCTCACGATGGTGGCGCTCGCCGTGCTGGCCGCGCGTCCGCCCACCGCCTGGCGGCTGGCCGACGATGCGATCGTGGCGCTGGCGCTGATGATCCCGATGATCCTGACCCTGTTCACCCGGTTCTACTGGCTGCCCGGTCCGGTCCTGCTGCTGCTGCTCGGCCTGGTCACGCTGCGCGCGCGCGCAGCAGCGTGAGCGCCCGGCCGTCGAGGACCAGCAGGCCCAGGGCAATCGTCGCCATGCCGGCCGCCTGCTGGGCGGTCAGGGTCTCGCCGAACAGCGCGATGCCGAGCAGGATCGTCGTGACCGGGCTGAGGAATGTCACCAGCACGACGTTGGTGGCCCCCGCGGTGGCGAGCACGCGATAGAAGATGGTGTAGGCAAGCGCGCCGGCGCCAAGGCCGAGGCCGAGCAGGGCGAGCAGTGCCTGGGCCGAGGGGAAGGGCAAGGTCCAGGGCCGGTCGAGCAGCAGGGCGAGCGGCACGATGGCGAGCGCCGAGCAGCAATGCTGCCCGGCCGCGACGGCCATCGGGTGCACGCCATCGGCGGCAAAGCGGCGGCCGAAGATGGAGGCATAGGAATAGGCGAGCGCGGCGACCAGGAAGGCGCTGGCGGCGAGCAGGTTGGATCGGCCGGATGCGCCGGCGCCGAGCAGGACGGCGAGGCCGGCGAAGCCGAGGACGACGCCGGCCATGTGGCGCGGCGTCATGCGTTCGTCGTCGGTCATCCAGTGGGCCATGACGGCGGTGAAGAGCGGGTTGGTGGCGATCAGCACCGCGGCGAGGCCGGTCGCGATGTGCGGGCCGGCGAAGGCCATGAGCACGAAGGGACCTGAATCGTTGAACAGCGCCATGACGGCAAATCCACCCCAGGCGCGGCGCGTCCGGGGCATCCGGCCGCCGGCGATCAGCACGAGCGGGAGTGTGGCCAGGACGACCTTGGCGGCGACGATGGTGAAGGCGGGCAGTTCGCGCCCGGCGATCCTGAGCGCAATCAGGCTGCCGCCCCACAGGGTGGACAGCACGAGCAGCAAGCCCCATTCGCGCGCGGTCATGCGGCGGGTCAAGCGTTCCCTCCCCTCGGACGCAAACCGGCAGCCGCCTCCCTCAGGAGGTCGGCACCGGGAAGCTCCCGCCCGCCGGTGCTAGATCTTCCCCTGCACGCCCTCGGCGAACCACTTCATCTCCAGGATGTCCTTGTCCGCGAGCGCCTGCCCGGCGGCGATACTCACCGCGCCGGCCTGGTCCTTCACCGGCCCGGCAAAGGGCTTCACCTTGCCCGAGGCGATGTCGGCCAGCACGCCGTCCACCTCCTTGCGCACCGCCTCCGGCACCGCGGGGCCATAGGCGGCGAGCTTCGTCATGCCCTCCTTCACCCCGCCCCAGACGTCGCCCGACTTCCACGTCCCCGCGATCGCCGCCTTCACCCGGCCGACATAGTAGTCGTTCCAGTTGTGGGTCACCGCCGTGAGCACGGTCTTGGGCCCGTATTTGGACTGGTCGGAGTTGTAGGGAATGGTGAGGATGCCCTTCTCCTCGCCGGCCTGGGC
>JBGAIK010000055.1:9284-23120 GCA_044225615.1 Acetobacteraceae bacterium
GTCGGCCGCCGCCCGCTCCTTGCCCGGGTCGAACCAGGAGGAGGTCCAGACCACGCGCACCGTCGCCTTCGGGTTCACCGAACGGGCGCCGAGCAGGAAGGCATTGATGCCCTGCACCACCTCGGGGATCGGAAAGGCGGCGACGTAGCCCGTGACGCCCGACTTGCTGAGCCGCCCCGCCAGCACGCCCGTCGCGTAGCGTCCCTCGTAGAACCGCGCGGAGTAGGTGGCGAGGTTGGCCGCGCGCTTGTAGCCGGTGGCGTGCTCGAACTTCAGCTTCGGGAACTGCCCGGCGATCTTCACCGTCGGGTTCATGTAGCCGAAGCTGGTGGTGAAGATCAGCTCGTTGCCGTCGCTGGCGAGCTTGCGGATCACCCGCTCGGAATCGGCCCCTTCCTCGACATTCTCGACGAAGCTCGTCTTCACCTGCGCGCCGAGCGCCGCATCCACGGCGCGCCGGCCAAGCTCGTGCTGGAAGGTCCAGCCCGCGTCGCCGATCGGCGAGACATAGACGAAGGCGACCTTCAGCGGCCCGGCGGCGGCGGCGGCACGCGGCAGCAGGGACAGCGCGGGAGCGGCGAGCAGGGCACGGCGGGCGAGCAGCATGGGGGCTCCTATGATCCGGGATGGAACGGCTTGCCGATATCGGCCGGCGCGTTGAGCTTCAGGCGCATCCTATCGCGGGAAATCGCCACCAGGACAATGATCGTGGCGAGGTAGGGCAGGGTGGCGAGCAGGTTCGGCGCCAGCGGGATGCCCCAGGCGGCGGCCTGGAAGCCGGCGATGGTGACGAAGCCGAACAGCCAGGCGCCGAGCACCAGCCACAGCGGCTTCCAGGTGGAGAACACCACCAGCGCCAGCGCGATCCAGCCGCGGCCGGCCACCATGTTCTCGGTCCACATCGGCGTGTAGGCGAGCGAGAGATAGGCGCCGGCAAGCCCGGCCAGGGCGCCGCCGACCAGGGTGGCGGCGAGGCGGATCAGGCGCACGCGGTAGCCGGCGGCATGGGCGACGGCGGCACTCTCGCCGACGGCGCGCAGCAGCAGGCCGGCGCGGCTGCGGGTCAGGAACAGGTGCACCGCGAACGGACCGGCGAGCGAGAGCACCACCAGCGGGTCGATCAGCAGCAGCTGCTGGAGCAGCGGCGAGGCTTCGCTGAGCTCGGGAAAGATCTGCGTCGCCAGCCCCGGGATGGGCTGGCCCTGGAACGGCGCGCCGGCCAGCGCCGAGAAGCCGACGCCGAAGATGGTCAGCGCCAGCCCGGCCGCGACCTGGTTGGCCTGGAGGCCCAGGGTCAGCACGGCGAAGGCGCCCGCCATGGCGGCGCCGGCCAGCATGGCGGCGAGCAGGCCAAGGGTGGCGCTTCCCGTGGTGACGGCGGCCGCGAAGCCGACCACGGCACCGATCAGCATCATGCCCTCGACGCCGAGGTTCAGCACGCCGGACTTCTCGGCCACCAGCTCGCCCAGCCCGGCCAGGATCAGCGGCGCCGCGGCGCGCAGCGTGGCGACCAGCAGGGCGAGCCACATTGCAGCGTCAGACATGGGCCGCGTCAGACATGGCGCAGCCGGAACAGCGTCAGCGCGTCGGCGGCCAGCAGGAAGAACAGCAGCATCCCCTGGATCACGCCGGTGACCGCCAGCGGCAGCTGCTGCGAGATCTGCAGCGCCTCGCCGCCGAGATAGAGCAGGGCCATCAGCAGCGCGGCCAGCAGGATGCCGGCAGGCTGGAGGCGGCCGAGGAAGGCGACGATGATCGCGGCGAAGCCGTAGCCGGGGGAGATCACCGGCAGCAGCTGGCCGATCGGGCCGGCGACTTCGGACACGCCGGCGAGCCCCGCGAGTCCGCCCGAAAGCAGCAGGCAGAACCAGACCGCGCCTGCTTCCGAGAAGCCGGCGTAGCGGGCGGCGCCGGGCGCAAGCCCCACCACGCGCAGGCGGTAGCCGGCGACGGTACGCCCGAGCAGCAGCGACGCCAGCGGCACCGCGGCCAGCGCGAACAGCGCGGCGATGGTGACGCGCGTGCCCTCGGCCAGCACCGGCAGCGTGGCGGACGGGCCGAATTGCGGCGATTGCGGGAAGTTGAAGCCATCCGGGTCCTGCAACGGCCCATGCACCACCCAGCCGAGCAGCTGGATCGCGACGTAGCTCAGCATCAGCGTGACCAGGATCTCGTGGGCGTTGCAGCGCGTGCGCAGGAAGGCGGCGATCGCGGCCCAGGCCATGCCGCCCAGGATGCCGGCCAGCAGCACCAGCGGAAGCACGAACCAGCCCTCGCCCAGGCTGAGCGCGACCGCCCCGCCGCTGATGGCCCCGATGGTGAACTGGCCCTCGGCGCCGATGTTCCAGACATTGGCCCGCACGCCGACGCCGATGCCGAGTGCGCAGAGCAGCAGCGGCGTGGCCTTCAGCGCCAGTTCGGCTGCGCCGTCGAGCGGGGCGATGAACAGCGTGAGCAGGCAGGCCACCGGGTCCTTGCCCATGGCGGCGAAGACCAGGCCGGCGCCGAGCGCGGCCAGCGCCACCGCGGCGAGCGGGGCGGCGGCGACCAGCAGCGGGGGCGGCGCCTCCCGCCGCTCAAGCCGCCATCGCATCGGGCAGCCCCCCCATCAGCCCGCCGATGGCGGCCACGCTGGTCTGCGCCACCGGCACCGGCGGGGAAAGCCGGCCGCGATGCAGCACGGCGATGCGGTCGCATAGGACGAACAGCTCCTCCAGGTCCTCGGAGACCACCAGCACGCCGGCGCCGCCGGACGCGAGGTCCAGCAGCGCCTGGTGGATCGCCACCGTCGCGCCGACATCGACGCCCCAGCTCGGGTGGGCCGCCACCAGCACGCGCGGCGCGTGCCCGATCTCGCGGCCGATGATGAATTTCTGCATGTTGCCGCCCGACAGGCCGCCGGCCCTGGCCTCGGTGCCGGCGGCGGCCACGCCGAACCGGGCGATGATCCGGGCGGCGAAGCGGCGCAGCGCGCCCGGGTCGATCACCCCGCGCGGCGCGAGCCCGCCGCCGCTGCCGGTGAGCAGCCCGTTCTCGGCCAGGGTCAGTTCGGCCACGGCACCCCGGCCCAGCCGCTCCTCCGGCACGGCGGCGAGGCCGAGCCGGCGGCGGGCGGCGACGCCGAGCCTGCCGCACGCCTGCCCGGCCAGCCGGACCATGCCGCTGGCCACCGGCTGCTCGCCGGTGATCGCGGCGAGCAGCTCCGACTGGCCGTTGCCGGCGACGCCGGCGATGCCCACGATCTCGCCCGCCCGCAGCGCGAGGTCGATGCCGTCCAGCGCCGTGCCGAACGGGTCGTCGGGCGCGCGCGACAGGCCGCGCAGCTCCAGCAGGGTCGCGCCCGCGGCCCGCGCCGGGCGGTCGGGCGGTGCCACCTCGCGGCCGACCATGAGGGCGGCGAGCTCGGCGGCGGTGGCCGCGCGGGGATCGCACGCCGCAACCACCCGGCCGGCCCGCAGCACGGTCGCGCGGTCGCACAGGGCGCGGATCTCGTCGAGCTTGTGGCCGATATAGAGGATGCTGCACCCCTCGGCGGCGAGCCGGCGCAGCATGGCGAACAATCCCTCCGCCTCCTGCGGCGTGAGCACGGAGGTGGGCTCGTCCATGATCAGCAGCCGGGGCTGCTGGAGCAGGCAGCGCAGGATCTCGACCCGCTGGCGCTCGCCGGCCGCGAGGTGGTGGACGTGGCGCCCCGGCTCGACGGCGAGGCCGTAGCGGGCGGCGGTGGCGGCGATGCGGGCGGAGAGGGCGGGGATGCTTTCCGGCGTGCGCAGGCCGAGGGCGATGTTCTCGGCCACCGTCAGCGTCTCGAACAGGGAGAAGTGCTGGAACACCATGCCGATGCCCAGCGACCGGGCGGCGTTGGGGTCGGGGATGGAGATCTCACGACCCTCCCAGGCGATGGTGCCGGCATCGGGCTGGACCAGGCCGTAGATGATCTTGACCAGCGTGGACTTGCCGGCGCCGTTCTCGCCCAGCAGGGCGTGGATCTCGCCCTCCCGCACGATGAGATCGATGCCGTCATTGGCCAGGACGGCGCCGTAGCGCCGGGTCAGCCCCCCCAATGCCAGCCGAATCGCCACGCTTGCCGCCTGCCGCTGCCCTGTCGCCGGACTATGCACGAATCGGGCCGGTGTCGCGCCCCGACCGGGTTCGGGCGCGGCCGGACCCGTGGAACGGTTGCGACACTTTTCGTTGACACAATATTAATTGGTCTGGCCAGGCGTGCCCGGCTAGGCTTGCCGGTGCGGTCGGTTGGTTGGGGGAGGCCTCGCGATGGCGGACGATGCCGGGACGGCGGCCCGCGCGCTTCTGCAGTCGCTCGCCTGGCGCGACGCGCCGGTGGCGGAGTCCGGCCTGGAATCGGGGCCGGAGTGGGGGGCCTATCAGGGCCTGCCGCCGCAGGTGGAATTGCTGGATGATGGGCGCAGGGCGCGGCTGCTGTCGCCGCTGTCGTATCGCGGGCCTGACCAGGCGGACTGGCCGGTGCCGGCGGGCGTGCTGGTGGATGGCGCGTCGATCCCGCAGATACTGTGGACGCTGATCGGGGGGCCGTTCGCGGGGCGCTACCGCAATGCCTCCATCGTGCATGACCATTTTTGCGTCACCCGCACCCGTCCCTGGGCCGAGACGCACCGCATGTTCTACACGGCGATGCGCTGCAGCGGCGTGGACCCGGCCAAGGCCCGGATCATGTACTATGCGGTCTACCGTTTCGGGCCGCGCTGGGCGGCACCCGGCGAAGAGGGCATGGGCCTTGCCCCGGGCATCCGCGACCTGCCTGTGCCCGGCCTGGCCGAGTTGGCGGCCGATGCCGCGGCGATCCAGGTCCACGGCCTCGAGCTGGGCGAGATCGAGGCATTGGCCGATGCCCGCGAGGCGTGGTGGAACGGCCTCGCCGCGCCGCCGGCCACGGTGCCCGCGGATCGCCGCCAGCGCGCCCGCCTGCTGGTGGTGACCGGGGGTACGGCCGGGGCGGAGGACCTCGATGCGGTGGCGGGGGAGGTGGAGAAGCTGCCGGATTTCGTGCTGGGCCGGTTCGAGCGGCGGAACATCCGGGTGGTGGCCTGCCGCGAGGGCGTGACGGATTTCGAGGCCAGCCTGCGCGGCGTGGTCCCACGCGGCTGGGAGGGAACCGGACGGACCTGGGACGACGTGCCAGGGGCCTATTTCGGCCAGTCGAAACGGGCGGTGATCGCGACCGTCGCACAGGACGGAAGGCGCGTGGTGCCCACCAGCGCGACCGGACGGCACGGCTCGGCCAGCCTGACCGTGCATGAATGCCTGCATGGCTATGACTATTCGGGCGGGCATGCGGCGATCGCCGACGATCGCTTCCTGCGCGCCCGCACCGACGACCTGGACCGGCTGGACCCGTATGAGCAGCAGGCGGGACAGGCGGGGCTGGAGGAGACCTTCGCCGAGAGCGGCGCGCGCTATTTCGTCGTGCCGGCGCAGATGCAGGCGAGCTGGCCGCATCTGTTCGTGTTCTGGCGGGATGCGGCGGGAAGCCTGCCCGAGGCGCCGATGGCGGCACCCGCCGTGGCCGCTGGGCCGGCGGGGATGCTGGGGATGGCGGTGCTGGAGGCCGACGGCATCGTGCTGGAGCTGCGCGCCGAGGGGCCGGGCGATGCGGTCGGGCATGCGCGGCTGACCGTGGGGCCGGAGGACCCCGCGCATGCGGCGCTGCTGGGCGAGCTGTTCGAGGCCGGGCGGGGGCCGGAGGCGCCGATGCCGCGCCGGGTGCCGTTCCGGCCGCAGCGTGGCTGAGGCGCGCGGTGCGGGACGAGGCTGACATCGCGGCGGCGATCGCGGCGTATCCGGCGCAGTCCGCCGCGGCGCTTGCCGCCGTGCAGCTGGGCAGGGCCGATCCGATCCGGCCCGAGGCGATCGCCACGGCGGCCGCGCTGCTGGGCCGCAAGGCCGAGGAGCTGTGGGTGGAGCAGCTCCGGCACCGGGACCTGCTCGACCGGTTCGCGGAGGCATTGGGCGCGCAGGGGGTGGCGCTGGGTGTGCAGGGTGTGGCGCTGGCGCCCCCGGCCGATTTCGGCGACCATGTGACGGCGGCCTTGGTGGCCTTCCTGCCCCGGGTGCTGGCGTTCCGCTGCCGCGTGCTGGTCAACGGCGAGGTCAGGGGCACGGGGTGTCTGGTCGGGCCGAGCACGGTGTTGACGGCATCACATGTTCTCGGCGACGACGAGGCGGGGAACCGGCAGGCGCCGCCCGGGCTGAAGGTGAGGCTGTCGGACAACACCGAGCAGGCGCTCGCCTACCCGCCGCTGTATGAATCGCCCGCCGAGAGGGGCGAGTATCGCGGCATCGCGCCCACCAGCGACGCGGCCGTCGCCGGCCGCAGCGACGTGGTGCTGCTGCGGATGGGCCGGCCGGCCGGGGCGCATCTGGGCTTCGCGCCGCTGCCGCCGGCGGGAACGGCGGCGGGCGGCAGGCGCGTGCTGTTCCTGGCGCATTATCCGGGTGGCCAGGATCAAGGGCTGGGCATTGGCGCGTTCTCCAAGATCCGCGGCATGACGGCGCGCATGCGGCACACCATAGCCACCGGGGCGGGCTCCTCCGGGGGGGCGTGCTTCGACGGCGGGCTGCTCCTGGCCGGCATCCACCAGGCCGCGTTCGGCCGCTTCGTGCCCTGCGGCCCGTGGATCGAGGCGGTGCGGCCGGCGATCGAGCAGGATCGGTCACCAAGCCGGCTGTGGTCGCTGGACCGCACCGAAACCGGTCCGCTGGTGATCGGGCGCGACCTGTTCAGTGCCGCGATCGCCGCCGCGATGCCGCGCGATGCGGCGGTGCGCGGGGTGCGGCAGAAACGCCTGGATGTGCTGGGCGGGGCGACCGGACTGGCCTTCAGCCACGACATCCTGGCCCAGCTGCTGCTTCGGCGCGGCGCCGAGCATCTTCTGGTGCGGATCCCGTTCGACGCGCCGGTTGCTGATTTCGCGGCCGATCTGCGCCGCCGCACCGTCGCGGCGGGGCTGGCGCTGCCGGGGGCGGCGGCCGCGCCCGGCGTGGCGGCGGGGCAGTCCGCCGCCGAGGCGACCGCACGCGCCGACGCCGCGATCCTTTCCGGCGCGATCGGCGCCGCGGCGGATGCGGCGGGGCGGACCGTGTGGTATTTCGCGGACAATCCCAATGTCGCGCTCTCCGAGCCGACGCGCCTGGCCTTCGAGGCCTTCGTGGCCGCCGCGCTGTCCGAGCCGCGGATCCGCCTTGTCCTGGCCGGGTTCGAGACGATGTCCCTGCCGGGCGCGGAGTTCGCCACGCCCGGTGACGCGGCGGCAGGCGGGCAGGCAGGGCTGGTGGTGGAGTTCCTGGGCGGCTTCACCCGGCCCGACATTCTCGGCTTCCTCACGCTGGCCGCGGAGGACCTGATGGGCGGTGCCGTCCCGGCGGTGATCGCGAACGCCGCGGATGTGGCGCTGAACGGGCTGCAGGCGTTCAACGGCCGCTATCCGGCGGCGGAGCTCAGGACGGTGGCCGACCGGCTGCGCCCGCAGCTGCGGGTGTGGCGCGAACAGGGGCAGCCCGGGCCATGACCGACCGTTCCGAGGATTTGCGCACGCTGCGCCGTTTCGCCGCGCTGTCCGGGCCGTTCGCACCCAAGGACGCGTTCGCGGCGGTCGATCCCGGCCTGCTCGGCGATGCGACAAGGATGGTCGATCTCGCCTCCGCCCTGGCCGGCGTCTGCGATACGGCGCTCGGGGCGGGGCACTGGCTGATGCGCGGGCCTGAGCGGCAATGGGAGCTGGGGGCCATCGCCGGCGGGATCGAAGACGCGGTGGACTGGCGCCGGGCCGCGCCGCATGACGCGGCGACCGACGACCTGCTCGACGCGCTGACCGGGGCGGGCCCCCTGTCGGACGAGGGGGTGCGCGGCCTGGTCGCGGCGGGCCAGCCTCGCGCCTGGCTGGAGCGCGCGGCGGTGGCGCTGGAGCGGGCGGGCAGCCTGGCGCCGGCGTATGCGCGGCTGGATGCCGTGCGCGCGGCGTTGACGCGCCAGCAGGCGGCGGAGCGCAACGCGGCCCTGCTGAGCCCGGCATTCCTGGGGCGCGAGACCGAGCGCGCCGCGGTCGAGGCGTGGATCGCGACGCCGGTCCGCGCCGCGCCGGTGACGGCGCTGTATGTCCGTGGGCTGCCCGGCATCGGCAAGTCGACGCTGCTGGAGAAGCTGGCCAGCGACGCGCTGGCCGCCGCGACGCCGAAGCTGGTGGTGCGCCTCGATTTCGACCGTGTCGGGCTGGACGTGCGGGACTGGGTGGGGCTGACGCTGGAGCTGGCGCGCCAGCTTGGTGCCCAATTCGCCGATGGCGCCGCTGAGCTGCGTCAGCAGCGGCTGCGGGCGGCCGGGATGGAAGGCGGCACCCGGACGCTGAAAGGGTTTTCGCGTGAGCGGGTGCCGTCCGAGCTGGGCCAGGCGGTGGCGGCGGCGATCCAGCGGGACGGGCGGACGCTGCTGCTGTTCCTCGACACGCTGGAGGTGCTGCGCGGCCGGGGGGAGACCCATCCCGGGCGGCTGTTCGACTGGATCGATCAGCTTTGCGCGCTGGGGGTTCGGCCGCTGGCGGTGGTGGCGGCGGGACGCGGCGAGGCGCTGGACAGCGCGGCGTCGCGCATCGGCCGGCAGATCGATCTCGGCGGCCTGGACGATGCCAATGCCGGCCGGCTGCTGGAGGGGCTGGCGGCGCCGGCCGAAAGCTGGCCGGCAATCCTCGGCCTTGCGGAAGGCAGCCCGCTGGTGCTGCGGCTGGGTGCGACGGTGGCGCGCGAGGCCGGGGCCGGAGAGCTGGCGAGGGCGCGCGGAAGGCAGGGCCTGGCCGCGGCGCATCTGTATCGCTTCCTGCTGTCGCGCATTCCGGAGGATGATCTGCGCGCGCTTGCCCATCCCGGGCTGGTGGTGCGCCGCATCAGCGCGGAGGTGATCGCCGAGGTGCTGGCGCCACAGCTGGGCCTGGGACGGATCGCCCCCACACGTGCGGCGGACCTGTTTGCGGCGCTGGCGGGCCAGCACTGGCTGGTTGAGCCCGATCCCCAGGCGGCCGGGTTCGTCAAGCACCGGGCGGACATGCGCGGCGTGCTGCTGCGGCTGCTCTATGCGGCGAGCCCGGCCAAGTGCGCGCGGATCGACCGGGCGGCGCGGCTGTGGTTCGCCCGCCGGCCGGAGCCGTGGTGCGCCGTGGAGGCGGCCTATCACCAGTTGCAGCTGATGCGCCGCGGCGCGGCCCCGGCGGCGATCGACCCTGAGCTGCTGCGCCAGTTCGACGAGGAGATGATCGCCGAGCTGCCGCCGGCGGCGCAGGATCTGGTGCGCCAGGGGCGCGGCGAGCGCACCTCGCTGGGGCGGGTGGGGCCGATGGCGGCCGGCCCGCTGCCGGCGGAGGCGGGCCTGGAGCTGGAACGGATCGTGGAGCGCGCCGACTGGCTGGAGGGGCGGCATTTCTACGCGCAGGTGATCGCCCCCGCCACGGTCGCGCCGGAGACGCGCGCGGCCGATGCGGTGCGGGCCTTCCTGTGGCGCACCGGGCAGTGGCGGCAGGCGCGGGACCTGCTGGCGGATCGCGACAACGTGGCGGCTGGCGACCGGGACGTGACGGATCTGCCGCCGCATCTGGCGGCGGCACGGCTCGAGATGCGGGCCGAGTTCGCCTTCGCGGCCCTGGTGCGGACGTTCCGTGCGGATCGGGATATCGGGATCGTGACGGAAAACAAGCTGGGCCGCGGCCTCAAGGCATCGCTCGGCGAGGGCGCGCTTGGTTTCGTCCTGCAGCGCAGCGGGATCGCCCTGCAGACCTCGTCCTGGCAGGGCTTCGACGCGATCAGTGGCGCGTTCGATGTCTGGGCGCCGCAGCTCGAGATCGGGGATGCCGGCCAAGCCCTGAGCGGGGCCGGCCAGCTTCTCGGCAGCCGCATCGGGTATGCACCCGACCTCGATGGCACGCCCGAGACCAGGGCCCGCCTGCTGGCCGTGCTGTCGCCCTATGCCCGCATCGCTGCGACGCTGGCGATCTTCAGGAGCGACGACCGCGACCAGACCATGTTCCATGCGGCAACCGTGCTGGGTCGGCTCGCTGGCCACGGCGCCCTGGCCCCGGCGGGCGCGCGGGACTGGACCTTTGCGCCGTCGTCGTCATCCCGCGATGCGGTTGAGGACATTGGGTCGCTCGGACTGTTCGCCGAATGGGCGGGCGCCGCCGCCTTCGTGCTCGGCTACGAAGACATCCGGCTGATTGCCCGCAGCGCCGAACGCTGGCGGCGCACGATGGCGGGCAAATGGTCGTACGGCGACCTGCCGGCGGCGTGGCGCGCCGGCTGGGATAGGCCGCTGGATGTCACCCTGGCCGACCGCGTCAGTGCGTTGGACGCGGCTGCCGATCCGGTCGATGCGAGTCTGCGCCAACTGGCGGTGTGGGCCTGGCCCGCCCATGTCGGTGTCGAGCGGTTCCTGCGCCGCGTGCGCAGCAGGTACCGCGCCGCGCTGGCCCGCGCGGCGCCCGGTGCCGGGCCGCTGCAAGCCGCGGCGGCGTTGCAGGCGGCCGGGATGCCCAGCGCCTTCGTTCCGCCGCTTGCCGTGCTCGCCGATCGCGACCGCCCTGCCGCCGCCCGCATGAGCGGCGACTGATCCTGCGTGCATGCCTTGGTCATCCACCGAACGGCAAAGGACATCCGATGACGCTGGAAGAACGTCTTGAAAACATGAAGGTTCGCCTGAAGGCCGTGCCCGGCGTGCATCAACGCATACTGGCCGCCGCGGCGGCCGGCCAGAAGCCAGCCGCCGGCGATCGCCGCGGCGCTGTCGCGGGCGCAGATGGAGGCGGTCGCGCGGGATGCGGCGCCGCCGAGAGCGCGATGCCGGTCGCGGCGCTGGAGGCCATCGTCCGGTGCTCATGGCCGGCCGCCCCTGGTCGTGCGCAACGGGCAGGTGGAGCTGGAGCCGCTCGGCGATGACATGCCGGCCGGGGCGGACATGCGCATCAAGAGCGCCGAGCCCTGCGTGGGGTCGGTCGGGCGGGTGGAGTTCGTCAATTTCGGCATGAGCTGGGGTGGCACCGGCTGGGTGATCGACGCCAAGGAGCGACTGGATCGTGGCCACCAACCGGCACGCGTTGTGGCTGGTGGCCGCGCACCGCCGACGGCAGAGGGGTATTCCTGCGCGCGCCCTTCACCGGGGCGAAATACGGCGCGGCGATCGACTTCAAGGAGGAGGTGGATAGCAAGCCTGGCGACGCGCGGCCGGTGAGCGTGGTGGAGATCATCTATCTGGCGGACGATTCCGCGCCGGATGCGGCCCTGCTGCGCATCGCGGGCGAGGGCCTGCCCGATCCGCTGCCGCTGGCCGAGCGGGCAGCGGAGGCTGGCGAGTTGGTGGCGCTGATCGGCTACCCTGCCTACGACTCGCGCAACGATGCCGCGGACCAGGCGCGCTACTTCCGCGACCTGTACGAGGTGAAGCGCTTCGCGCCCGGGCTGGTGATGCAGGCGCTGAGCGGATCCACGCTGCTGACCCATGACTGCACCAGCCTGGGCGGCAATTCCGGCTCGCCGCTGGTCTCGCTCGACCAGGGCAAGGTGGTGGGGCTGCATTTCGCCGGCGAGTACGGCGTGGCCAACAGCGCCGTGGGTGTGGCGACGCTGCGCGACCTGATCGCGGGCGGGCCGATGAACAAGGCCAAGACGCTGATCAAGAAGTCGGAGGGGGGAAAGGGAAGCGAGGGCAGGGCGGACGGGGTCCATGCGGCGGCCGAGCTCGCCGGGCGGGCCGGCTACGATCCCGGTTTCCTTGGCGCCGGTGTGGCGGCGCCCTGGCCGGGCGTTGCCGCAGCGCTGGCGGCGGGGCTGGCGCGGCCGAGCGACGCCGACGCGGCCCGGCCGTTCGAGCTGCGCTACACCCATTTCGGCGTGCAGTACTCGGGCATCAAGCGGCTGCCGGTGATGACGGCGGTGAATGTGGACGGGCTGCGCGCAGTGCGGATCAAGCGCGGCAACGACAAGTGGTTCGCCGACGAGCGGATTCCGCTGGATCTCCAACTCGGCCAGGGCGACTACGACGATCCTGAGATCGATCGCGGCCACATGGTACGGCGCGAGGACCCGAACTGGGACCCGGTGGCAGGGTCCGACACGGTGGCGAAGCTCGCCGATGCGGACACGTTCCACTATGTCAATGCGGCGCCGCAGCACTCGACGCTGAACCAGGGCAAGCAACTGTGGCAGGGGCTGGAGAACTACATCCTGGACAGCGCGCGCACGCGCGGCTTCCGCGCCTGCGTGTTCACTGGCCCGGTGATCCGTGACGACGACCCCGAGATCAAGCCGGGGCTGCGCGCGCCGCGCGAGTTCTGGAAGGTGGTGGCCATGGTGGATGCGGATCGGGATGTTCTGCACGCCACCGCCTATCTGTTGAGCCAGGGCGACCTGATCCGCGAGCTGCTGGAGAAGCGGTCGCGGACCGAGGCGCTGGAGGGCTTCGTGCTGGGGCCCTACCGGACGTACCAGGTCACGGTGAAGGACCTGGCCGCGATGACCGGTCACGATTTCTCGGCCTATGCGGCGGCCGACCCACTGGCGAAAATCGAGGCGGTCGCGTCCGGCGCGCCGCTTTATGTCGCGCTCGACAGTCTTGCTGGCGTGATCACCTAGCCGGATGGACCAGGGGGAACCATTGCCCTGCGCTGTGCGCGGGGCTCCCCTCGGTTTGCGCCAAGCGCGCTTGACGGGGCGAAACCGGCACACTACACCGCGCCTCGCCGCTGCGGGTGTAGCTCAGTTGGTTAGAGCGCCGGCCTGTCACGCCGGAGGTCGCGGGTTCGAGCCCCGTCACTCGCGCCAGCAGCGTTCCGAAAATCAAGCATTTTCACGCCGCTGGACCTAGGCGGCAGAAGATCGGGGGGGTAATGTCCGGCCGCCTGGCGGTGCCGCTTGCACCGCCTTGCGGTGCGGCATGTCGCCCTCGCGTGTCTCGGCGCGGCTTGGTGAAAGGATACGGCGAATGGCTCCCTTGCTGGCCGAGTATTTCCCCATCCTGGTCTTCCTGGGCATTGCCGGGGTCATCGCGCTGGCGATGGTGGGCGCCTCGCTGGTGATCGCGAAGCAGAAGCCCTATCCCGAGAAGCTGACCGCCTATGAGTGCGGGTTCGAGGCCTTCGACGACGCCCGCCGCCGGTTCGACGTGCGGTTCTACCTCGTCGCCATCCTGTTCATCATCTTCGACCTCGAAGTGGCCTTCCTGTTCCCCTGGGCGGTGAGCCTGTCGGAGATCGGGGTGTTCGGCTTCCTGTCGATGCTGGGCTTCCTGGGCGTGCTGACGGTGGGCTTCGTCTACGAGTGGTGCAAGGGCGCGCTGGAATGGGAGTGAGGCCATGAGCGAGGTCACGACCCGCTGGAACAAGGACGCGCTGCCCCCGGGCCCGGCGCAGGATGCGGTGATCAAGGGCATCACCGGCGAGATCGGAGACAAGGGCTTCGTCGTCGCCAACCTCGACAAGCTGGTGAACTGGGCCCGCACCGGCAGCCTGTGGCCGATGACCTTCGGCCTGGCCTGCTGCGCGGTGGAGATGATCCACGCCTACATGCCGCGCTACGACCTGGATCGCCTGGGCATCATCCCGCGCGCCTCGCCGCGGCAGTCCGACGTGATGATCGTGGCCGGCACGCTGACCAACAAGATGGCTCCCGCGCTCCGCAAGGTCTACGACCAGATGCCGGAGCCGCGCTGGGTGATCAGCATGGGCAGCTGCGCCAATGGCGGCGGCTACTATCACTATTCCTATGTGGTGGTGCGCGGCTGCGACCGCGTGGTGCCGGTGGACGTCTACGTGCCCGGCTGCCCGC
>JBGAIK010000056.1:0-22659 GCA_044225615.1 Acetobacteraceae bacterium
CCTGGCTGCATGGGCGGGCCGCCGCGCTGGCCGGGCCGGGGCTGATCGCGGAAGACCTGCCCTGCGCGTTGCCGCGTGCCTTCGCCGAGGCGTGCGGCTAGAGTTGCCGCGTCAGACTGGGGGAAGTGGCATGAACGCACCGGCCGGAACCGTCGCACCGTCGCCGACGGACGCGCGCAAGGCGGTGCTGCTGCGGGAGCTGGAGCGCAAGCTGCTGTGGCTCTCGGCGTGGATGATCCACAACGCCAACCATATCCGCCCCAATCGCGACGGGCTGAAGGTGGGCGGGCACCAGGCGTCGTGCGCGTCGTGCATCTCGATCCTGGCGGCGCTGTATCTGGAGATCTTGCGCCCGCAGGACCGCGTGGCGGTGAAGCCGCATGCGGGGCCGGTGTTCCACGCGATCAACTACCTGTTCGGCCGCCAGACGGTGGAGAAGATGGCCGGGCTGCGGCAGATCGGCGGCGCGCAATCCTATCCGAGCCGGGTGAAGGATGGCGGCGAGGTGGATTTCTCCACCGGCTCGGTCGGGCTGGGCGTGGCGATGACGAGCTTCTCGGCGCTGATGGCCGACTACGTGCGGCTGCACCGGCTCGGGCGCGAGGACATCCCGGCGGGGCGGCACGTGGCGATCGCGGGGGATGCGGAGCTCGACGAGGGCAACATCTACGAGGCGCTGCTGGAAGGGTGGAAGCACGACGTCCGCAACGTGTGGTGGATCGTGGACTACAACCGCCAGTCGCTCGATTCGGTGGTGCCGGACCGGCTGTTCGGCCGCATCGAGGGCCTGTTCCGCGACATGGGCTGGAACGTGGTGACGATGAAATACGGCCGGCACCTGCAGGCGGCCTTCGCCCGCGAGGGCGGCGAGGCGCTGCGGCTGTGGATCGACGACTGCCCGAACAGCCTGTATTCGGCGCTGACCTTCCAGGGCGGCGCCGCCTGGCGCCAGGCGCTGCTGACCGACCTGGGCCGCGACGTGGGGCTGCGGGCGATCATCGACCCGCTGTCGGACGACGAGCTGGCCGCGTTGATGACGAACCTGGGCGGGCACGACATCCAGTACCTGATCGAGCAGTTCCGGGCGGCGGATGCGGCCGGGGACCAGCCGACCTGCTTCATCGCCTACACGATCAAGGGCATGGGCCTGCCGTTCGCCGGCCACAAGGACAACCATGCCGGGCTGATGAGCAAGGAGCAGATGGAGGGGTTCCGGGCGGCGATGAACATCCGCGCCGGGCATGAATGGGACCGGTTCGAGGGGCTGTCGGCGAGCGAGGCGGAGCTGGCGGCATTCCTGGCCGCGGTGCCGTTCGCGACCCCGCTGACGCCGGAGGGCCGGGCGCTGAGCGCGCCGGTGGTGGCGATCCCCGACACGCTGCCCGCGCCGCGGATCGACGGGCGCCGGATGTCCACGCAGGCGGGGTTCGGCGAGATCCTGGCCGAGATCGGGCGCGGCCAGGGGGCGCTGAAGGATCTGGCCGACCGCATCGTGACGACGAGCCCGGACGTGACGGTGTCGACCAACCTGGGGCCGTGGGTGAACCGGCGCGGGGTGTTCGACCGGCACACCCGCAACGACGTGTTCCGCGACGCCAAGCTGGCCAGCGCGCAGCGCTGGGGCATGACGCCGGAGGGCCAGCATGTGGAGCTGGGCATTGCCGAGCAGAACCTGTTCCTGCTGCTGGGGGCGGCCGGGCTGGCGCCGGCGCTGCACGGGGCGCGGCTGCTGCCGATCGGCACGGTGTACGATCCGTTCGTCAATCGCGGGCTCGATGCGCTGATCTATGCCTGCTACCAGGATGCGCGGTTCCTGCTGGTGTCCACGCCGTCGGGCCTGACGCTGGCGCCGGAGGGCGGGCAGCACCAGTCGGTCAACACGCCGCTGATCGGCATCGCGCAGGACCGGCTGGCGAGCTTCGAGCCGGCGCATGTGGACGAGCTGGCGATCCTGATGCGGCACGCCTTCGACCACATGCAGAAGCCGGACGGCTCGGCGGTGTGGCTGCGGCTGTCGACGCGGCAGCTGGCGCAGAATCCGCGCCCGCTGGACCCGGCGGAGGTGATCGCGGGCGCGCACTGGGTGGTGGCGCCGGGCGCGGGGGCGCGGATCGCGCTGGCCTACCAGGGGCCGGTGGCGCCGGAGGCGGAGGCGGCGTTCGCGGAGCTGCGGGCCGAGGTGCCGGAGGCGGGGCTGCTGGCGATCACCAGCCCGGACCGGCTGCATGCCGGCTGGGTGGCGGCGGCGCGCGCCCGGCGGGCGGGCGAGCGCGGCGCGGTGGCGCATGTCGAGCGCATCCTGGCGCCGCTGGCGCCCCGGGCGGCGCTGGTGACGATCGTGGACGGGCATCCGGCGGCGCATTCCTGGCTGGGCGGGGTGCGCGGGCAGCGGGTGGTGCCGCTGGGGCCGGACCGGTTCGGGCAGTCGGGCGACATTCCCGATCTGTATGCCGAGTACGGGCTCGACACGGACGCGATCCTGGATGCCTGCGCGCAGGCGCTGCTCGGGTGAGCGCCGTGCGGAATTGATCGTTGGGTGGAGAATAAACCGGCGGGTTCGGCAGTCCATGCTGCATGACCCCGGGGAGTACGGGCCATGACCGCCGCGCGCGGGCCGATGCTGGGCCGCCGCCATTTCACCGTGATGCTGGCCGCGTCGTACAGCGATGGCGTACGCGGGCGCGACGATGTCGCCTCGGTGGTGATACGGGAGTTCACCTTCCTGCCGGGCAAGCTGGTCATTGCCGCCGGGCAGACGGTGGAATGGACCAACCAGGACGACGTGCCGCACAGCATCATCCACGCCGCCCATCCGCATGGCTTCAAGTCCCGGGTGCTGTTCCAGGGCGAGCGCTGGTGGTTCCGCTTCGACGTGCCGGGGCGGTATGCGTATTTCTGCGGCATGTACCGGCATATGCAGGGGGTCGTCCTGGTCGGCTGACGAACCTCGCCGCCTCGTTGTTCGCTTGTCTTGCCCCATGACTGCTGCGCAGGAGCCGACAAGCCGCCCGCGTCATCCGGCTGGCCCGCCCCGTTCCTGGCGGGCATCATGACCGGATGATGACACTCCCTCCGATCGCGCTGGCCGCCGTGCTGGGCAGCGCGGTGCTGCATGCCGGCTGGAACGTCGCGGTGCGGGCGCAGCGCGACCGGCGACGCGAGATGGCGCTGATGGTGGTGGGGGCGGCGGTGTGCTGCATCGCCGTGCTGCCGTTCCTGACCCCGCCGGCCCGCGAGTCCTGGCCGTATCTGGGCGTCTCGGCGGTGCTGCACGTGGTCTATTTCATCCTGATCGGGGAGGCGTACAGCCGCGGCGGGGTATCGCTGGCCTATCCCTTGATGCGGGGCACGGCACCGGTGATCACGGCGGTGTTCGCGCTGCTGGTGCTGGGGGAGCCGCTGTCGGGCTGGGGCTGGGCGGGGGTGCTGGGCATTTCGGCCGGCGTGGTGCTGATGGCGAAGCGCAGCGGCGCGCCCGGAGAGACGGCGGCGGTGCCGTTCGCGCTGGCCAACTCGCTGGTGATCGCCTGCTACACGCTGAACGACGCGGTGGGGGCGCGGGCCTCCGGCTCGCCGGTGGCCTATACGCTGTGGGTGGAGCCGCTGTCGCTGGTGCCCACGCTGCTGTGGCTGCTGCGCGGGCAGCGGCTCAGGCCGCCGGACCTGGCGGATTGTGCGCGGGGGCTGGTGGGCGGCGGCTGCTCGATGGCGGCCTATGCGGTGGCGCTGTGGGCGATGACGATCGCCCCGGTGGCGCCGGTGGCCGCGGTGCGGGAGACGGCGATGCTGTTCGGCGTGGCCTTCGCGCGGCTGTTCCTGGGCGAGCGGCCGGGGGCGAGGGGCTGGCTCGCGGCCGGGACGATCGCGGCGGGGGCGGCGGTGCTGCGGCTTGGCTGATGGCGCGGCGGCGGCGGTTGGAGTAGGGTTGCGGTCTTTCGACGGAGCGGATGATGAGCGGCGAGACGGACGGCGGGCCCACGGTGCGCACCATGGACTTTGCGGTGCTGGGCACGGCGCGGTCCGGCACCAGCGCGCTGTCGCGGATGATCAACGAGGATCCGGCCTGCTTCTGCGGCACCGAGTTTTTCGCCGGCGCCTGGAAGGCCGACTACGCGAAGATCGCCATGCCGGACGCCTTCCTGGGCGACGAGTACCGCGCCACCAACGACCGCAACACGAAGCTGACCCGGTCCACGCTGCAGGCGAAGCTGGCGGCGGGCGAGGTGACCGCCTACGGCAACAAGCATCCGAGCTATTTCCTGGTGATGGACCAGCTGCACCGGCAGCTGCCGCAGCTGCGCAGCGTGTTCATCTACCGCGACATCGGCGAGGTATCGCTGTCGTGGGACAAGCGGGCGGCGAACGAGAAGGACAGCTGGCACGCGGGGCGCACCGGGCTGTTCGGGCTGCTGGAATGGGTGATCAGCCTGTCGCGGCTGGCCGAGACGCGGGGACGGGTGCGCATCGTGGACTATGCGGCGCTGTTCTTCACCGACCCGGCGCTGGCCAGGCGGGTGCTGTTCTTCGTCAGCGGCCGCAACCCCTCGGCCGAGACGCTCAAGCGCATCGCGGAGAGCGCGTTCCGCGGCGGCGGCGCGCCGAAGCCGGCGGAGACGGCGCATGACGCGCTGCTGGCCGAGGCCGGCAATGCCGGGCTGCGCGCGCTCCTGCACGGGCATGGCTTCGTGCCGGCGAAGCAGGTGGCGGCCGGGGTGGGCGATTTCGCGGCGGCCAACATGGGCCGCGTGTTCGGCTACGTGACCGAGCGGCTGGCGCGCGAGGGGACGGCGGCCGAGCGCGCCTTCGCGCTGCAATGGGCCGGCAACATGGCCAGGCAGTTCGACAATCCGCGCAGCCGCACCTATGGCGCGATCGCGCCGCTGGCGAAGGCGCTGGTGGAGCGGCTGGCGGGCGAGGCGGACGGCGAGAAGGCGGAGCATGCGCTGTCGGCGTTCCGCCGGCGCATCGCGCGGGTGGCGGCGGCGCGGGAGAAGGCGGCCGCGGAGGCCTGAGGGCGCCCGCGCCGGCCGCGCTTCGCCCTCGCGCGGCTGGGCGCGGCGGCGCTACACTGTTGCGAAGCGTGGCTGTCCCGCGGCGGATCGGAGGTGCCGGCTTGGCCGAGGTGAGCGAGGAGGACATCGAGCGGCTTGCGAGCCGGCTCGCGATGATGGTCTCCGAGGAGGGCGAGGCGGCCAATGCAGGGCGCGCGGTGGCGCAGCTCGCGCGCCGGCTGGGGCTGACCGGTGGCGAGCTGAAGGAGATGTTCCTGCAGGGCGCGGCGGGCGGCGCCTTCCGGCCGCCGCCGCCGCCGCAGGACGACGTGGATCGGCTGGAGCGCGAGATCGCGACGCTGCGCAAGAGCCTGCGGGTGATCGAGGCGAGCCATCGCGACCTGGCCTATGAGCGCGACTCGCTGATGGCGGAGCTGGACGGGCTGCGCAACCGGGCGGAGGCGGCGCAATCCTCCTCCCAGGTGCGGGCCGTGCTGGTGGGGGTGCTGCTGCTGGCGCTGGCCGGGGCGGGCACGGTGGGGGTGCTGGTGTCGCTGGGCGAGGCGCCGGCGCCGCAGCCGATGGCCGCGGGCACGCCGCCGCGGGCGCAGGCGGTGCCGGGGCCGGCGCCGGCGGGGGCGCCGCACCCGGCCGCGCCCGACTATGGCCCGGTCAGCCGGCGGGTGGCGGTGGTGCGCAACGGCCGCGCGGTGGCCTATCGCCAGCCCGATCGCACCACCGTGCCGGTGGCGACGCTGCAATCGGGCATGCCGGTGGTGGTGCGGCGCGTGTTCTACAACCAGCAGCTCCAATGGGCCGAGGTCGAGGTGGGCAGCACGCTCGGCTACGTGCTGACCACGGATATCGACCTGTCGTAGCGCTTCGCTACTGGAAGAGCCCGCCGGGCCGGGCCTCGACGAACTGCTGGTCGGGTCGCGGGGCGGGGGCGAGCGCCTCCTCCAGGCGTTCGGCCGGCAGCGGGCGGACGCAGGCGGCGAGCTGGATGAAGGGCCGCGGGTCGACGGGGCGGCCGTTGCGGCGCACCTCGAAATGGAGATGGGCGCCGTGGGCGTTGCCGGTGGTGCCGACGGCGCCGATGTCCTGGCCGAGCGCCACCTTGCTGCCCGGCTGCAACCCTGGCGCGAACCGGGACAGATGCGCGTAGCGGGTCAGGCTGCCGTCGGGGTGGCTGATGTCGACGATGTTGCCGTAGGCGTAGTAGCGGCCGACATAGGTGACGGTGCCGGCGGCGGCGGCGCGCACCGGGGAACCGTGGGGCGCCATCAGGTCGATGCCCGAATGACGGCTGGAAATGCCGCGCCCGATGGTCTTCAACTGCACAACCGGCATCAGCATCTCGCCGCAACCCTGTGCGGCGGCTGGTTTTTGCGGTGCTGCGAGGCCGATCACGAAAATGCTTGTAACAACTGCGAGAGTTTTGCGTGCGCGGGTCATGGCGTGGCCCTTAGCATGCATGGCCGACCTGCGCTAGTCGCAGGACGGGATGCCCAGGATCGGCGCCGGGTCCACCCGCTGTCCTGCCCGCCGCAACTCCAGGTAGAGATGTGTGCCATAGGTGACCCCGGTCCTTCCCACCACGCCGATCCGCTCGCCGGCGGCGATGCGGGACCTGCCTTCCGCGAGCGCCGGGCTGACCGATCCAAGATGCGCGTAGAGGGCGGTGAGTTCCGCGTGGCGGATCGTCACGGAAAGTCCGGCCGCGCCGGTGCGGCGGATGGCCAGCACGGTGCCCGGCGCGATGGCCATCACCGCGCCGCCGGCCGGGGCGCGCAGGTCGATGCCCCAGTGGAAGGCGGCCGGGGCGCGTGGGCCGATGGTGGCGCGGGCCATAGGGCGAGGTGATGCAGGGTTGGCCACCGGCGGGTGCCAGGTCCGCGTGGCGCCGCCGGGTGCGTCGGCGGCGGTGAGCGCGAGCAGGGCGAGGGCGGCGAGGTTTCATGCCGGCCCGCGTTGACCCATGGGCATGGGTCAACGCGGGCCGGCATGAGTCATGGTCTTGCGCGCGGCCGCCCCACCATCCCCGCGCGCGATACCGACCGGCACGAACGCCGGAAGAGCAGGCGTCCGTGCCGGTCGGCATCAGGGCCGGTGCACCGTGGGCGGGCTGACGGCGTAGCGGGCCAGCACGGCGGGGTCCGGATCGTGCCCGAGCCCCGGCCCCTGCGGCAGGGCGACGCGGCCGCCCTTGGCCACCACGGCGCCGTGGAAGGGGCTCGCCTCGAGGTCGATGAAGATGCGCTCGAACGGCTCCTGCGGGGCGAGGCGGGCGTGCAGGTGCAGCGAGGCGAGGAAGCCGGGGCCGAAATAGGCGCAATGCGGGATCAGCCGCACGCCGGCGGCCTGGGCGATGCCGGCGATGCGCAGCATTTCGGTGATGCCGCCGACCTTGGCGGTGGAGGGCTGGGCGATGTCGAGCGCGGCGGCGGCGAAGGCGTTGCGGAAATCGTAGAAGCCGCCCGCGTTCTCGCCAGCGGCGATGGGGATGCCGCCCTCGCGGCGGACGCGGGCGATGCCCTGGAAGTCCTCGGGCGGGAAGACCGGCTCCTCCAGCCAGGTCAGGTCCAGCGGGGCGAGGCGGCGGGCCATGGCAATCGCCTGGTCGATGGTCCAGGGGCAGTTGGTGTCGAGCATGATGCGCGCGGCGGGCGCGGCCTCGCGCGCGGCGGCGACCGGGGCGTACTCGATCTCGTGCAGCTTGAGGTCGGCGTAGCCCTGCGCGACCGCGCGCCCGGCGGCGGCGGCGATCGGGCCGGGCGCGCCGTAGCGCAGCAGGCTGGCATAGGCCGGGAAGTCCGCCGCCGGGGTGGCGCCGAGCAGCCGCCACAGCGGCAGCCCGGCCTGCTTGCCGGCGATGTCCCACAGCGCGATGTCGAGCGCGGAGCGGGCGTAGAGATGCGGGCCGTTGCGGCCGAACAGGTGGAACGGGCGGGCCAGCCGGTCGTGCAGCCCGGCGATGTCGGCTGCGTCGGCGCCGAGCACGGCGGGCGCCACCTGGGTATCCAGCACGGTGCGGGTGGCGGGGCAGCAGCCATGGCCGAACCCCTCGCCCCAGCCCTCCAGCCCCTGGTCGGTGACGACGCGCAGCAGCAGCGTGTGCATCAGCCGGGTGCCGATGCCGCCGATGCCGCCCTGCTCGCTGCCCATGCTGAAGGGCACCGCGATGTGATGGGTCTCGAGCGCGATGATCCTCATGTCCGCCCCGCGTCGAACGCCTTGAGCACGCGCCTGGGTGCCTGGGCGCGCCAGACGCGGGTCAGGTTGGCGCGCGCCCAGTCGGGGTCGAGCCGGTCGGGCCGCACCAGGACCGAGGGGTGGCTGCGATAGTGGGGGGTGAAGAAGAACGTGTCGGGCTCGGCTTCGACCAGCATCTCGCGCTCCTCGAACGGGACCTTGAAGACCGGGGCGTCCTCCGACGGGCTCCACCAGGTCCAGAGCTTGCCATGCGCCTTGAGGTTGGGCTGGCCCCAGGAGACGGACTCCTCGACATGGGGCAGGCCGAGGGCGAGAGCGAGCGCCTTCAGCTTGGGCCAGTCGTAGCGCATGCGGGGCTCCTTCGCGGCGTCGCAGGGTGGGGTCCGCCAACCGGGAAACGCCCATCCGCCGGCCGGGTGCCCGCCGGACAACGGATGGATGTCCCTCTGCTTGCTCGTCCTCGGAAAAGGACGATGCTTCCTTCGCTACGGCGTTGCCACGTAGCTGTCCCGCCGCGGATCGGCCGCCCCGTTCATCGCCCCGGTATCGGGGTTGATCGCGATGCCCTGCATGCCGCCGACCAGCATGGTCCATTCCGGCGCCGCCTCGATGCCGTGGCCGCGCGCCTTGAGGGTCTCCAGCACCTTGGCGTCGAAGCGGTCCTCGGGCTGGACCCGGGTGCCGTCCCACAGCCGGGCGCGGGGGGCCTCGATCGCGTCCTGCAGGCCGAGGCCGAAATCCTTGTACTGGACCAGCGCCTGCACCTGGGTCTGGCAGATGCCGTAGCTGCCCGGGGTGCCGAGGGCGAGGACGGGCTTGCCGTCGGCGCGGGTGGCGATGGAGGGCGCGGTGCAGATCGCCAGCTCCCTGCCCGGGATCAGCGGGTTGGTGCCGCGGGTGTCGACCTCGCCCCAGTAGAGGAAGTTGTTCATGCACACGCCGGTGCCCGGGATCACCACGCCGCAGCCGAACAGGCCGCCGAGGCTCTGGGTGATGCAGATCACGTTGCCCTCGCCGTCGGCGATGGACATCGAGGTGGTGTGCTCGCGCTCGTGGTTGGGCTCGGCCGGCAGCCACTGTTCGGTGAGGCCGACGATCGGCTTGCCGTCGCGGACGCGCGCGCGCAGCTGCCCGACATGGTCGTCGCCCATGATCTCCGCCAGCTTCTGCGGGCTCGGCTTGTTGTGGGCGATGCGCACGCCGGCGGCGAGGCGGATGGCGCGCCAGACGGTGTCGAGATGCTCGACGCCGTTGCGCTCCATCTTCGAGAGGTCGAAGCCGTCGAGGATGCGCAGCGTGAGCAGGTACTGGAAGCCCTCGGCCGGGGGCGGCAGGGTGTGGACGGTGACGTCGCGGAACCCGGCGCCGATCGGGTCCTGCCAGCGCGGCTGGACCGCCTCCAGGTCCTCCATGGTGAAACTGCCGCCGATCGACTGCAGGTGATCCACCATGGTGCGGCCGAGCTTGCCGCCGTAGAGGTGCTTCGGCCCTTCGGCGGCGATGGCCTCGAAGGTGGCGGCCAGCTCGGGCTGCTTCAGCACGTCGCCCATCCGCATCTTGCCGCGGCCGCGCGTGTAGTTCTGCAGCCAGTCGCCGTAGAAGCTGAGGCCCTTGAGCTGGTCGACGGCCTGGTTGATGCCGTCGGTGTTGAACTCGATGATCGGGAAGCCGTCGCGGGCCAGCGCGATGGCGGGGGCGAAGATCTCGGGCAGCGGCTTGCGGCCGTAGGCGCGGACCAGCTCGCACCAGCCGGCGAGGTTGCCGGGCGTGGCGGCGGCGGCCGGGTGGCGCGGGGTTTCCTCGCGCGACTTGAACTTGCCGACCGGGAATTTCGACGGCACGCGGGTGATGTAGTCGAGCGTGCGGACGCGCTTCTCGCTGGCGATGTAGCAGGTGGCCATGCCGAGGCCGGACAGGCCGGACATGAACGGCTCGGTGACGTTGAGCGCGGCGCAGGTGGCGGCGGCGGCATCGAAGGCGTTGCCGCCCTGCGCCAGGATGCGCGCGCCGGCGGCCGCGGCGAGCGGGTGGGCGGCGGCGACGATGCCGTGGACCGAAGCGACGGTCGGGCGTTTTCCGTTCATGTCTCTGACTCATCCCCCAGACTGGGCGTGATCGCCGGAGGCCGGAGGCCGGAAGCGTCAATCACGCGATCAAACGAAGCCGGGCGGAGCCTGCGCCGCCGGGGCGCCGGCCGCAAGCCGGGCGGCGGCCGCGGCGGCGTCGGGCTGCGCCAGGCGAATGTCGAGCTGCGGCACGGCGGCGCGGAATCCGGCCTCGATGGCCGGGTGCAGCGTGGCGGCGCGCCCAGCACGGCGACGGCTTCGTGCCGGCGAGCGCCACCAGCGCCGTCGCGAGCCGGGCCAGCTCGGTGCCGGCGCGATCGAGAATGCCGAGGGCGACCGGATCCTCGGCGGCGGCCTGGGCCACGGCGCGCGCGAGCTGGGCGACCGCGTTGCGGCCGCCGCCATAGGCATGGCTGCGATGGGCGTCCCAGGAGGCGCCGCCGATGGCAAGGTCGAGTGCGCCGGCGAGGGGGGAGCGATGCGCGGGGTCGGTGTCGCGCGCGCGCCAGACATGGGCGAGCGCCTCGCGGCCGATCCAGAAGGCGGAGCCGGCATCGTCGATCAGCATGCCGCGGCCGCCGACGCGCAGCACCGTGCCGTCGGCCCGCAGATGGGCGCCGATCGAGCCGGTGCCGGCATAGACGACATGGCCGGCGCCGGGCGCGAAGGCGGCGTGGCAGGCGATCCAGATGTCGTCCTCGATCTTGACCGCGCCCGTGGGCAGCCCGAGCGCCTCGGCCAGGATGGCGGCGGCCTCGGCGGCGGCGGGGCTGGTCGCCGACATTCCGGTGATGCCGGCGACGAGGGCGGCGGCGGGGCGCGGCAGGGCGGCGCGGATGGCGCGGGCGGCCGCGCGCATCTGCGTGCGCTCGGCTTCGGAATAGAGATGGCCGGTGACGGGGGCGGCCTCGCCGGCGGCGAGGATGGCGCCGGCCGGATCGCTGAGCGCCCAGCGGGTGGCGGAGCCGCCGGCATCGAGGCCGAGGCCGAGCCGGGGTGGGGGCGTGGGCATTGGTGCGGAAGACCCTATCGGAACATGCGGGATCAGCGGGCGGGGGGCGGCGGCAGCATGGCCTCGGCCTTCCCCGGCAGCGCGGTCGGCCGCTCGATGGCGAGCGTCAGGCGCGGCGGCAGCGCATCCTGGTGCAGCGCGAGGATGCGCTCGTCGAGCTGGCGGTCGGTGACGGTGAGCCGGCTCTTGAGCCGGAGATAGTCGGTCCAGGTGGGGGTACGGAACGATTCGATCCACACCTGCGGTGCCAGCAGGTTGCGCTGCAGCGTCCAGTGGCGGGCGCCGACCCGGCTCTGCACGCGGCGCCGCTCGCCCATCAGGGCGAGGAAGGCGGCGACGTTCTCCTGCGGGATGCGATAGCCGATGCGCACGACGATGGGGCCGCTGCGCGGCTGGACGTCGAGCGCGAGGCTGGGGGCGGGCCCGTCGTCGGCGGCCTGGGTGTCGGTGTCCTGGCTGGCACGAACCGGGAAGAGGAAGCCGAGGGCGGCGACGGCCAGCATGGCGGTGCCGGAGCCGGCCATGGCGGCGGAGAGCGAGACCTGCTGGGCGACCGTTCCCCACAGCCAGCTGCCGCCGGCGACGCCGCCGGCGGTGAGCGCGTAGTAGATCGCGATGGTGCGGCCGACGATCCAGCGCGGGCTCGACATCTGCACGCTGACGCCGATGCCCGACCAGGCGGTGACCCAGCCGGCGCCGCCGAGCGCGAGCGCGACGGCGGCGAGCGGGATCGAGCCGGTGACGGACAGGGTCAGCGCGCAGGCGGCGCTGGCGAGGCAGGCGAGGGTGACGAGGCGTTCCTGCGAGAGCACGCGGCGCAGCAGGGTGTTGGACATGCCGCCGGCGAAGGCGCCGAGGCCGAAGGCGGCCATCAGCGTGCCGTAGGCGACCGGTCCGCCGTGCAGCGCGTCGCGCACGGTGAGCGGCAGCAGTGCCAGGGTGGAGATGCCGGCCAGGCCGAACAGCGCGCCGCGGGCGATGGCGGACTTGATCTGCGACGACATGGCGGTGAAGCGCACGCCGTCATGGATGGCGGTGGCCATCGACTCGCGCGGCAGGGTCGAGGCCTGGACCTTCCAGCGCAGCCGCAGCAGCACGCCGATGGGAAACAGGTAGCAGGCCAGGCTGAGGGTGAAGGCGGCGAGCGGGCCGAAGGCGGCGACGATGACGCCGCCGAGGGCGGGGCCGACGCTGCGCACGGTGTTGAAGCCGACGGAGGTGAGGGTGACGGCGGCGGGGATGTCGCGGCGGTCCACGATGTCCCCGATGGAGGCCTGCCAGGCCGGGTCGATCAGCGCGCCGCCGCAGCCGGCGACGAAGCTGAGGGCGAGGATCAGCCAGGGATCGACGATGCCGAGCGCGAACAGCAGGGTCAGCACGGCGAAGGCCGCGGTCAGCAGGGCGCGCCCGGCGATCATCACGGCGCGGCGGCTGAAATTGTCGGCCAGCGCGCCGGAGAAGACGGAGAGCACGAAGGCGGGCAGCGAGGAGGAGGCCTGGACCAGGGCGACCATCAGGTCGGAGGTGGAGATGGTCGCCATCAGCCACCCCATCGCCACGGTCTGGATCAGCCAGCCGAGGCTGGAAACCTGGGTGGAGAGCCAGATGGCGCGGAAGACGGGATTGCGGAGGGGGGCGAGGGCGGTGGGCGCGGCGTGGGCGGCGGTTGTGGCTGTGCTCACCACGGGGGCTCGTGCTGTGGGATGTCGCCGCAAGCTACCGCCGAACGGCGCGATGGTGGGAGCGGAGGTTTTGCAGGGCTGCCGGCAGCCGCTACCGCAGCCGTGCCGCCCGGTCGGGTGCGAGATGGCCGCGCAGCAGGTCGGCGAGGCCGGCGAGGTTGCCGCGCAGGCGGCCGGCGCGGTCGATCCAGGGCTCGGGGAAGGGGCTGCGCAGCAGGTTCATCAGGATGTGGCGGGCGACGCTGCGCAGCGCGCGGTTCCAGTGGTAGCTGCCCTTGCGGGCGATGTAGAGCGGATTGACCACCTGGGCGTAGCCCAGGCGCAGGCCCGAGCCGCGGCCGGTCTTGGTGCCGAGATGCACGCCGCGGGCGGCGGGCAGGCGCTGGATGGCGCCGTGGCGGCCGAGGCGGCGGGTGAAGTCAAGATCCTCGTACCAGGCGTAGAACGGCATCGCCTCGTCGAAGCGCTCGCCGCTGGCGCGCGCGGTGGCCAGCCGGATGGCCATGTTGCAGCCATAGCCGTTATAGGCGGCGACCGGCGCGGGATCGCGGGCGGGGCGGAGCTTGACGAGGCGGGCCTCGGCCTCCTCGCGGGTGATGCCGGGGCCCTTGGCGCCGTCGGCCAGCACGGTGCCGGTGGCCACCACCAGCGCCGGGTCGGCGGCGAAGGCGGCCGCGGTCGCGGCCAGGTAGTCCGGCTCGGGCAGGAAGTCGTCGTCGAGGAACAGCAGCAGGTCGCAGTCGGCGGCCGCCTCGATCAGGCGGTTGCGCTGCAGGCTGGTGCCGGGCGGCGCGAGCAGGAGCTCGGGGCCTTTGGGCATGGCGGCGACGTCGGCGCGGCTGGTGGCGCAGACGAGGACGCGGTCGGGCCGGCGGGTCTGGCGGCCGAGGAAGCGCAGCGTGTCGGCGAGGATGGCGGCGCGCCCCATGGTGATGATGCCGACGGCGATGCGCATCGGGGGCGGGGCGGCCACGGGCCGGGTCAGGTGTTCATGCGCCGCATCTCGCCGCTGCGCACGTCGGCGATCGCATTCTCCAGGATGCGGATCACGGTGGCGTCGTCCATGCCGCGGATCAGGGTGCCGAGCGCGCCGCCGAGCAGGGCGGAGGCGATGGACTGGCCGCTGATCTTCTGGCTGACCATGTATTCGATGGCCTTGTCGACGATGGCGCCGGCATGGCTGAGGTCGTCGGGGAAGTTGGGATCGCTGGGCATGGGGGGCTCCTGTGGGGCCGGTATGCCGTGGGTCGGGGGGTTTCGGGAAGCGGCTTTGTTTGATCGCGTGATCCACGCTTTCCGGCCTGTCGGCCGCAAGCGATCACGCTTCGTTCTTTGTCGCGTGATTCGCGCTTTCCGGCCGGTCGGCCTCGAGCGATCACGCTATTCGTTGGGTCGCGTAGATCACGTTTTCCGGCCTTCGGCCTCAAGCGATCACCTTCATTGCGCCGGCGGATGCTCGGCGCGCCAGCGGGTGACGTCGGCCAGTTCCGGGGTGCGGACCGGGGCGGCCAGCGGGCCGGTGACGCGCAGGCCGAGCACCGGCGGGTCGGGCATGGCCGGGCGCAGCTCGAAGCGCAGCGCCGCGGCCGCTGCCGGCAGGTCGATGTTGCCGGCGGCGGCAGGCCGCGCCGTCGCGGCCGGCGAGGCGGGCTTCGCGCAGGGTGGCGACGCCGTGGTCGATGCCGGCATCGAGGGTGAGGCGGTCGAAGCCGGTGGCGGCGCCGGCGAGGCCGGCGCGCAGCTCCACCTCGTCCAGGCGGCCGCCGAGTCGGGCGAGGGCGAGGCCGCCGAGCACGCCGTCGCGGGCGGCGAGCCGGACCGTGCCGATAGGTGGCGAGGCGGGCGGCGAGGCGATGGCCTGCGGCGGACAGCGGCGGTGGCGTTCGATGACGCTGGGAGGTCGAAGGGGCAGGTCGAACAGCGGGACCGGACAGGGCGGCGCCCTTCGTTTCGGCGCGCAGCGTCACCCTGGGCGGCACGGCCAGCGTGTCGAGTTGATCTCGCCCGCCAGCGTGCCGCCGCCGAGCGTGGCGGTGAGGCCCTCGGCGCGCAGTACGCCGCCGGACAAAGCCGAGCTGGACGCAGGCTGGCCGAGGGCGAGGGCCTGGCCGAGCAGGACTGGCCCGCCTCCATCTGCACGGGCGGCCCCGGCCGGCGAGATCGACCCAGGGCAACGGCAAAGGCGAGCGCAGGTCGGGCAGCGGCAGCGGCAGGTCTCGAGCTTGATCCGGCCGGTGATCGCAGCACCCGTGTCGGTGGCGGCCAGCACCAGCGAGCCGCCGGCGCGCAGCGACCCGCGGCGAGGTCGAACCCTCGGCGGCGGAGCGGCTGCGGGCGGCGCCGGAAAGCTGGGTGACGAAGCGAGCGAGCCGTCGCCGAGCCGGGTGCCGGCGCCGGGCAGGCCGAGCGGCGGCGAGGCAGGGCGCCGGGATGGCGCAGCGTGAGCGCGCCCGCCCAGCGGCCATTGGCGAGGTCGAGCATGGGCTGGAAATCGGCGCGCAGGTCGCCGAGCTCCGCCTGGAGCCTGAGGCCGAGGGCGCCGAGGGTGCCGGCGGCCTCGGCCTGGACGGCGAGCGGGGCGGCCCAGATGCCGGCCGATTGCGGCACCGCGCGCAGCAGGCCGGCGGGCCAGAACGGGGCGAGGCGCGGGTCGCGCAGCGCGCCGCCGGGCATCAGCAGGGTGAGGCGGCCGTCGGCGAGGCGCCCGCCCTCCTGCATGGTGCCCGCGGCGGTGAGGCTCGATGCCGTCCATCGCCGCCGCGAGCGGCGCAGCGCGACGCGGCCCTGGGCGAGCGTGGCGTCAGTACGGCGTTCTCGAACGCCAGCCCGGCGACCTGGACGCCCGCCGCGCTCCAGCTTCAGCGTGGCGTCGAAGGCGCCGGCCGCGCCGGCGGCGGGCAGCGGGGCGGACGGGAAGGCAAGCGGGTCGAGGTCGAGGCGGCCGAGCTTCAGTTCCGCCGTCAGCGCCGGGCGGCCGGCGAGGCGCAGCGAGAAGGCGCCGGCGACGGCGGTGTCGTCGATGTTGCCGGCGATGGCATCGAGCGCGATCAGGCCCGGCTCGTAGACCAGATGGCCGGCGATGTCGGTCTGGCGCAGCACGCCGCCCGGCAGCACGGCGGCGGGGTCGAAGCCGGGAATGAGCCAGGCGAGGGTGGTGCGCGGCGCCAGCGCGGTGGCGGCGACGTAGCCGTCGAAGCGGAGCAGGGCGGGCGGCGCGCCGGGGCGCGGGCAGGGCGAAGCGGCCGGCGGCGCGGATGGCGGCCTCGCCGGGCAGGGTGGCGCGCAGCTCGCGCAGCTCGGCGACGCCGCCGGCGAGGTCGAAGCCGGCGCGGATGCTGCGCACGGCGCCGCCGGCGAACTGCGCCACCTCGGCCGAGAGATCGATGCCGATGGCGAAGCCCGGGCAGCGCGTCGGCATCGCCGAGGCGCAGCAGGGCCGTCCACCAGGCGTCGAGGTCGAGGCGGCTGGCGGTGAGCGCGAGGTCGAGGCGGGTCGCGGGGCTGACGCGGAAGGCGACGGCGCCGCGGATGGGGAGCACCGCCGAGCTCGCCGTTGAGTTCGTCGGCGACGGGCGAGGCCGCCGGCCACGCTGGAGCCGGCCTCGGCGGCGAACGGTGCAGGGCGGGGCGGGCAGGAGCTGGGACAGGTCGGTGCCGCGGCCCGCAGACGCGGCCGGTGAAGGCGCCCTCGCTCGACACCCCGCAGCCGGACAGCGCCGCCCCGATCCCCTGGGTGTCGAGCGAGAAGGTGAGGCCGGCGGAGCCGTCGCCGCCGGGGCGCGAGAGCTGGGCCGCGAAGCGCCAGCTGCGGCCGGCCAGGGTGAAGCCGCCGGCGGCGTTGTAGGTGCCGGTGCCGTCGGCGGTGGAGAGCATGGCCTCGCCGAGGCGGGCGGTGACGGCGCCGATGGTGATGGTGCCGCCCTCGAGGCGCGCCGAGAGGGCGGAGAGCCAGGCGGGGGGCGGAAGACGAGGGCGTCGGGCGAGGGTGGCCAGGGCAGCTCAGATCGACGCGCGGGACCTCCTCCTGCGCCTCGATGCGGCCGGAGAGCAGGCCGCGCAGGGTGACGGCGACGCGGAGCTGGGACGCCGTCATGCGGCCGCCGCCGGCGGTGCTGGTGTCGGGGGCGCCGGCAATGGTGATGCCGGCGGCGGACAGGGTGGGCTGGGAAACGGGAGTCAGCGCCACCTTGTCGTCGGTGGCGACGCGGCGGCCGAGCGCGTCGGAGGCGAAGGCCTCGATCTCCGGGCGGAAGCGCGTCCAGTCCAGCATCGGGGGAACGAGCCAGACGGCGGCGAGGAGGGCGCCGAGCAGCACCGCGACCGTGAGCGCGGCCCAGGTGGCGCGGCGCATGGGTCAGGCCCCGATCGGCATCAGGCGGGGCCGAAGCCGCCGCCGCCGGGCGTCTCGATGACGAAGATGTCGCCCCGGGCCAGTTCCGCCTTGTCGGCGGTGCCGGTCAGCGCCGTGCGGCTGCCGTCGGCGCGGTCCACCCATTGGCGGCCGGCCGCGCCGTCGGCCCCGCCGTGCTGGCCGAACGGGGGGACGTTGCGGCGCGAGGAGACGATCACCGCCGTCATCGGCTCCAGGAAGCGGATGCGGCGGCGGCTGCCGTCGCCGCCCTTGTGCCTGCCCGCAACGCCCGAGCCGCGGCGGATGCTGAATTCCTCGAGCACGACGGGGTAGCGCAGCTCGAAGATCTCGGGGTCGGTCATGCGGGTGTTGGTCATGTGGGTCTGGACCGCCGACGTGCCGTCATTGTCGGGGCCGGCGCCCATGCCGCCGCAGATGGTCTCGTAGTACTGGCGCGTCGCGTCGCCGAACAGGAAGTTGTTCATCGTCGCCTGCGAGCAGGCGAGCGTGCCGAGCGCGCCGAACAAGGCGTTGCAGGTGGCCTGGCTGACCTCGGTGTTGCCGGCGACGACGGCGGCACCGGGGTTGGGGAGGAAGGTGCCGGGCGGGATGACGATGTCGATCGGCTTCAGGTGCAGCTCGCCGTCGTTGAGCAGGATCTCGGAGCCCACCAGGCAGCGGAAGACGTAGAGCACGGGCCGCGCGGGTGACGGCGGGGGCGAGTTGAAGTTGTTGCGGTCGCGCTGGGGGCCGGTGCCGGTGAAGTCGACGCGGGCGGAGCGGGTGGCCTTGTCCACGGTGATGCGGACCTTCAGCGGGGTGCCGTCGTCCATGGTGTAGTCGAAGGCGCCGTCGCCGATGCGGTCGAGCACCTTGCGGACGCTTTCCTCGGCATTGTCCATCACATGGGTCATGTAGGCGCACGGTCGGCCAGCCGTAGCGGGCGACGACGCGGCGGAGTTCCTGCACGCCCTTCTCGTTGGCGGCCACCTGCGCCTTGATGTCGGCGACGTTCACGTCCGGGCTGCGGGCGGGATACTTGGCCCCCGCCAGCAGGGCGCGGAACTCGGGTTCGCGGAAATGGCCTTCCTCCACCAGCAGGAAGTCGTCGATGACGACGCCTTCCTCCTCCAGCGTGCTGGAGGCGGGCGGGGTGGAGCCGGGGGTGATGCCGCCGATATCGGCGTGGTGGCCGCGGGAGCCGACGAAGAACAGGATTTCCCTGCCCGCCTCGTCGAAGACCGGGGTGATGACGGTGACGTCGGGCAGGTGGGTGCCGCCGTTGTATGGGTTGTTCAGCGCCACCACGTCGCCCGGGCGCAAGGTTTCGCGGCGGTTGTTCAGCACCGTGCGGACGCTCTCGCCCATCGCGCCGAGATGCACCGGGATGTGCGGGGCGTTGGCGACGAGGTAGCCCTCGGCGTCGAAGATGGCGCAGGAGAAGTCGAGCCGCTCCTTGATGTTCACGCTCATGGAGGTGTTCGAGCACGGCGCCGGTCTGCTCGGCGACGTTCATGAACAGGTTGTTGAACAGCTCCAGCAGCACCTGGTCAGCTGGTCGAGGTGCCGGCGGCGACCTGGAAGGCGCGGGGCGTGGTGCGGCGCAGCAGCATGTGGTCGAGCGCGGTGACCTCGGCGGTCCAGCCGGGCTCGACGACGGTGGTGGCGTTGGCCTCGCGGATCAGGGCCGGGCCGGCGATGCGGTCGCCGGCCATGAGTTCGGTGCGCTCGAAGACGGGCGTCGCGTGCTCGGCGCCGCCGGACCACATGGCGATGGTGTCCACCGGGGCGGGGGCGCCGGCGGTGCGGGCGGCGATCTGCGCCTCGGCGACGGCTTCGCCCGCGGCGGTGGCCTCGACGGCGACGGCCTCGACCATCAGCGGCCGGCCGGGGGTGGCGAAGCCGAAGCGGGCGCGGTGGGCGGCGGTGAATTCGGTCGCGATCGCCTCGGCGGTGCCGAAATCGACGATCAGCGCGGCCTCGGTGCCCTGGTAGCGGACGTGGAGGCGGCGGGCGACGGTGATCCCGGACATGGCCGCGCCCTGGCGGGCCAGTTCCTGGCCGGCGGTGGCGGCCAGCGTGCTGGCCAGGGTGTCCAGCTCGGGGAGCAGCTTGGGGGTGAGCACGCGCTCGACCGCCTGCTCGCGCATCACGGTCTGGTCGGCGAGGCCCATGCCGTAGGCGCTCAGCACGCCGGCATAGGGGTGGATGAAGACGGTTTCCATGCCGAGCTCGTCGGCGACCTGGCAGGCATGCTGGCCGCCGGCGCCGCCGAAGCATTGCAGGGCGAAGCGGGTGGCGTCGTGGCCCTTCTGCACCGAGACCTGCTTGATGGCGTTGGCCATGTTGGCGACCGCGATGCGCAGGAAGCCCTCGGCCACGTCGCGCGGGTCGGGGCTTGTGCCGGTGGCGCGGCCGATCTCGCCGGCCATGGCGGCGAATTTTTCGCGCACCGTCTCCGCATCCAGGCGCTCGTTGCCGCCGGGGCCGAAGATGGCGGGGAAATGGGCGGGCTGGATCTTGCCGACGCACACGTTCGCGTCGGTCACGGCGAGCGGGCCGCCGCGGCGGTAGCAGGCGGGGCCCGGGTTGGCGCCGGCGCTGTCGGGGCCGACCTGGAAGCGGGCGCCGTCGAAATGCAGGATCGAGCCGCCGCCGGCGGCGACCGTGTTGATCGCCATCATGGGCGCGCGCATGCGCACGCCGGCGACCTCGGTCTCGAAGGCGCGTTCGAAGGCGCCGGCGTAGAGGGCGACGTCGGTGGAGGTGCCGCCCATGTCGAAGCCGATCACGTCGGTGAGCCCGGCCATGGCGGCGGTGCGGGCGGCGCCGACGATGCCGCCGGCGGGGCCGGAGAGGATCGCGTCCTTGCCCTGGAACGACTTGGCCTCGGCCAGGCCGCCGTTGGACTGCATGAAATAGAGCCGGACGCCCTGCAGCTCGCTTGCCACCTGCTCCACGTAGCGGCGCAGGATGGGGGAGAGGTAGGCGTCCACCACCGTGGTGTCGCCGCGCGGGACGAGCTTGAGGAGGGGGCTGACCGCGTGGCTGGCGGAGACCTGGGAGAACCCGGCCGCGCGGGCGAGTTCGGCGACGCGCTGCTCGTGCGCCGGATACTTCCAGGCGTGCATGAAGACGATGGCGACGGCCTTGATGCCGCGGGCGAAGGCGGCGGCCAGCGCGTCGCTTGCGGCCTGCTCGTCGAGCGGGGCGATCTCGTCGCCGTTCACGCCCATGCGGCCGCCGATCTCGGCGACGTCTTCATACAGCAGGGTCGGCAGGACGACCTTGAGGTCGAACAAGCGCGGGCGGGCCTGGTTGCCGATGCGCAGCGCGTCGGCGAAGCCCTTGTTGACGAGCAGCAGGGTGCGGTCGCCCTTGCGTTCGAGCAGCGCGTTGGTGGCCACCGTGGTGCCCATCTTCACCGCCTCGATCGCGCCCTGGGGAATCGGCTGGTCGAGCGGGACGCCGAGGACGGATTTGATGCCGGCGATGGCGGCGTCGCGGTAGCGGCCGGGGTTCTCGGAGAGCAGCTTGTGGGTGGACAGCCGGCCTTCCGGATCACGCGCCACGATGTCGGTGAAGGTGCCGCCGCGGTCGATCCAGAACTGCCAGGCCGTCATATCCGCTCCTAGATGAGGACAATACCGAAAGCGCGCGGAGAATGCGCAGCGGGCGCGGCGCGCGGCAAGCGGGTGCGGGCATTTTGCGGTGCGCAACCCCCACATGATAGGTTGCAGCGCGGCAACCGGCGGACGGGCGCGCATACGGTGTGGGGCAAGATCTTTGGCGGCATGACGGGCTTCGCGCTCGGCGGGCCGTTCGGCGCGGTGATCGGGGCGGCCTTCGGCCACGCCGCCGACAGCGGCGCCATGCGCTTCGCCTGGCAGGGCGGATTCCAGTCCTCTGCGCTGCCACGCCAGCGTGACCAGCTCTTCGCCGTCGGCGTGGTGGTGATCGCGGCCAAGCTGGCGCGCTGCGACGGGCCGGTGAAGCGGCAGGAGATCGACGCGTTCAAGCGCCACTTCCGCATTCCGCCGGAGGCGGTGCGCGACATCGGCCGCCTGTTCGACCGGGCGCGGGACAGCGACGAGGACCCGGCGATCTATGCCCGCCAGCTCGGCGAGGCGTTCGGGGACAATCGCGGGATGCTGGAGGACGTGCTGGCGGCGCTGTTCCACATCGCGCGGGCCGACGGGCCGCTGAACCGGCGCGAGGAGGAGTTTCTCCAGGACGTGTGGCGCAGCCTGCGGCTGAGCGCCGATGCCTGGATGCGGGCGCGCGACGGACGGGCGCGTGCCTCGGCGGGGGCCGAGGAGGCGGAGGACCCCTATGCGGTGATGGGGGTGAACCGCGACATGGGCGACGAGGAGATCCGCGCCGCCTGGCGGCAGCTGATGCGGGAGAACCACCCCGACAGCCTGGCCAGCCGCGGCGTGCCGGCGGAGTTCATCGCCCGCGCCGGCGAGAAGGTGGCGCGGATCAACGCGGCGTGGGACCGGATCAAGCGCGAGCGCGGGCTGTAACTACCGGGCCGGGCTTCGCAACGTTCGGCGCGGTTCGCGCACCTTACTTCACGCTCCGAAACGCCCCCGCACATCCGGGCGTGCGATCCTGCGCCCCTTGGGTCGTCGCTGCCGCAGGCGTGGTTGGCCCGGCCGGGGCAGGGAGCAGGCACCATGAGCGGCACGATTTCCACGACCATCACCAGCACCTACACGCTGACGGCGCAGTCCACGACCATCACGGCCGCCGGCGCCGTGGATGCGAGCCCGGGCACCGGCATCTTCGGGCCCGGCGGCGCGGCCGGCTGGACGCTGGCCAATGCCGGCCTGGTGCGGGGCGGCGGTGTCGGGGTGTATCTGGACGGCACCGGCGACCGGCTGACCAACCTGGCCGGCGGCACGATCGACTCCGACAATTTCGCGGTGCTGGTCAACCAGTTCTATGGCCAGGTCGCGAATTACGGCGTGATCGGCAGCGGATCGAACTTCAATGGCGTCGTGTTCGGCGCGGCCCAAGGCACGCTGACGAACAGCGGCACCGATGCGGTGATCCGGGGCTACAACGGCGCCTACCTGAACAACGGCGGCACGGCGACCAACGGCGCCGGGGCCACGATCAGCGGCAATTCGATCGGCCTGGCCGGGCGGCAGGGGGCGACGACGCTCGACAATGCCGGGCTGATCGAAGGCACCGACACCGCCGGCATCAACCTGCGGACCGGGGCGGTGGTGATCAACCAGGCGAGCGGGGTGATCCGCAGCACGAACGGCATCGGTGCGGATTTCAGCCGGACCTCGGGCTATTCCGGATTTGGCGGCGGGGCCGTGCTGGACACGGC
>JBGAIK010000377.1:0-2688 GCA_044225615.1 Acetobacteraceae bacterium
CGTCTCGCCCCAGCCGGGATGGCCCACGATCAGGTCCGGCACGAAGCCCCCCTGCTGCAGCGCCTGGCATTCGCGCAGCACCTGCTGGCCGTGCAGCACCGCGTTCTCGAACAGCCGCACGTAGTGGTGCGTGCTCTCGCGCGACAGCCGGGTGGTGCGGTAGGTCACCCGCTCCACCCCTGGCGGCGGCGGCAGCTCGCTGCGGGTCAGGAATACCACCCGGTTGCCCGGCCGCGCCGCCAGGGCGGGCGCGAGATGCACGAATTGCGAGGGCATGCTCTGATGGATGAACAGATAATTCATGGCCGCCCGCTACCCGCCATTCCCGTGCCGAAGCTAGGAGACGCCTGCATGAACGGCAATTGCGCCCATGGCTGATCCGCGCCGAGGGCCGCCCCGTCGCGCGCCGCAGCCCCATCCGGGGGCCGCGCGCATGGCGCAGCTGATGGAGACTGCCACCGCCCAGCGCACCGCCGGCGACCGGGCGGGCCTGCTCGCCACCCTCACGGCCGCCCACGCCCAGTACCGCGCCGGCGCGCCGATGCCGCGCAACGCGATGTACGAATACTGCGTGCTACTCTTCCAGGCCGGCCGCCACGCCGACGCGGAGGCGCGGCTGCAGGAGGGGCTGAAGCTCGCCCCCGGCGATTTCGCCATGCAGAACCTGCTCGGCGTGGTGCTAAAGAACCTGGGCAGGATCCGACCAACCTTTCTCCCATCGTCAATCTCGGCAACATCCATCTCGCCCGCCGCGACGGACCCGCCGCCGAGACGGCCTTCGCCCAGGCCGTGCAGGCGCAGCCCGGCAATGCCGAATACCAGCGCCTGCTCGGCGTCGCGCTGCGCCAGCAGGCCAAGGTGGATGCCGCCCTCGTGCGCTTCGCCGAGGCCCGCCGGCTCGATGCGAAGGAGCCGCGCAACTGGATCGAGCCGGCGGGCATGCTGGACGAGATGGGCCGCCACGACGAGGCGCTGGCCCTGGTCGAGGAGGGGCTCGCCATCACCCCCGGCTCGCGCACCCTGTGCGAGGCCAGGTTCAGCCTGCTTCGCCGCGCCGGCCGCCAGGCCGCCGTGATCGCCTTCGGCGAGGCGCTGGTGCGGCAGCTGCCGGATGCCGCCTGGGTCCGCATCCAGCTCGCCCGCAGCGTCATGCACGGCGACCGCCGCCGCGCCAACGAGCTGCTGCGCGAGGCCGTCCGCCTGGAGCCCGAGAACCGCGACGCGGTGGCCGATCTCGCCGACAGCCTGGACCGCACCCGCGGCAAGGACGAGGCCGCCAACATCGCCGCCGCCTACGAGCTTGCGCTGCGCCGGGTGGAACTCGGCGGCAACATGCTGCCGCATGCGCGCTCGATCACCTCCATCCTCAACCGCGCCTGCAACCACGCGGCGGCCGACGCGGTGGGCAGCTTCAGCCAGCTCACCAACTACTGGGCCGACACCGGCTATATCAGCGCGCTGCACTACCAGATGGCGCAGGTGAAGACCGATGCCGACCGGCACCTGCTGGTGGCGGCGCACCGCAAATGGGGCCGCACCATCGATGCCGCGGCCGCCCGCTCGCCGCTGCCCGCCCCGCAGGTCCGCCCGCGCCGGGCCAAGCTCCGCGTCGGCCTGATGTCGTCGGACCTGCGCAACCATCCCGTTTGCTACTTCGCGCTGCCGATCATCGAGGGCTACGACCGGGAGCGATACGAGCTCTACTGCTATTCGTGGAACAGCGGCGCCGGGGACAGCGTGCAGAACCGGGTGGCCACGCTGAGCGACGGCTTCCGGCTGGCCCCGGCGATCAGCGACCGCGATGCTGCCGCCCTGATCGCCGATGACGGCCTGGACATGCTGGTGGAGCTCGGCGGCACCACCTACATGAACAAGCTGGCGGTCATGGCCTGGCGCCCCGCGCCGGTGCAGGCGAGCTGGCTCGGCTATCCCCATTCGGCCGGGCCCGAGACGATCGACTACCTTGTGGTCGATCCCTACAACTGCCCCACCGACGATGCGCTGCTGATCGAGAAGCCGCTGGTGCTGCCCGCGAGCTGGGTGGTGCTCGGCCCGCTCGGCTTCAGCGAGCGCCTGGCGATCGAGCCCGGGCTGCCGCAGGACCGCGCCGGCCACATCACCTTCGGCACGATGAACAACCCGTACAAATACACGGCCGACGTGCTCGCGGCCTGGGCAAGGATCACCGCCGCGGTCGATGGCGCCCATTTCCTGTTCGTCCGCCCGGAAGGCGCGACCGAGGCCTTCCAGCGCAACGTGCGCGCCGCCTTCGCCCGGCACGGTGTTCCGGGGGATCGCGTGGAATTCATCGGCGTCCGCGGCACCCACATGCCGCACTACAACCGGATCGACATCGCGCTCGACACGTTCCCGCAGACCGGGGGGACCACCACCTGCGAGGCGCTGTGGATGGGCGTGCCCACGGTGAGCCTGGTCGGGCCGGCCTTCTTCGAGCGGCTGAGCCTCGCCAACCTCACCAATGCCGGGCTTGGCGACCTCGCCGTGCCGACGCTGGACGCCTATCACGCCACCGCGCTGGCCCTCGCTGCCGACCGCGACCGGCGCGAAAGCATCCGCCGCACCATCCGCGCCGAGATCCGCGCCCGTCCGCTGGGGCAGATTCCGCAATACGTGTCCGGATTCATGGACACGATGCGCCGCGCGGTCGAAAGCCGCTAGTGTCCAGAT